>JANQPS010001307.1 GCA_028285365.1 Thermoanaerobaculia bacterium
TTGCCCGGAACGCGCCGTCGTCGAGTCTGAGCTCGATCGACCACGCTGCGGGCAACCCTCGACTCTCATCGACGCCGCAACCTGCTGCTCAGTGGCGGAGTCCTCTTGGTTCTCGCCGCCAGCGTCGCCCTGCTCCTGCGCGCCAACCACAGAGCCACCAGCCTCGCCCGACGCCGACTCGAGCTCATTGCAGGAGTCACACACGAGCTCAATACGCCCATCGCGGCCATGAGCGCAGCCGCCGACAACCTCGCAGACGGCGTCGTCCAGGATCCCAAGAAGGTCGCACAGTACGGCGCGCTCATCCGCGCCGAGGGCGACCGACTGCGACGACTGGTTGCCCAGACCCTCGAGCTGTCGAGTCTCGAGAGCGGAGCTCAAGCGTTTGTCCTCGCGAGCGTCGACCTCGAGGAGCTCGCCGACGCAGCCGTCGTCGCCGCACACCACAGCGCACCCGAGCTCGAGGTCGAGCTGGACGTACCCGAAGATCTTCCAGCCATTGCCGCCGACCGCGACGCCATCGAACGGGTGGTCGTCAACCTCCTGGTGAACGCGGCCAAGTACGCCGGGGGCAAAGCCATCCTGAGCGCCAAACGCGAAGGCCAGCGCATTCGCATCGCCGTATCAGACCAAGGACCCGGGATTCCACGAGGCGAACGGGCCGAGATCACGGAACCGTTTCGCCGCGGGAGTCACGCCAGCACCCAGGCAAAGGGATCGGGACTTGGTCTCCACCTGGTGCAGCGCCTCCTCAAGAGACACGCGAGCGAGCTCGAGCTCGAATCACGGACTTCGGAGGAGGCGAAGGCCGCCAGCGACGTAGGCGCCACACCTGAGACAGGATCGACGTTCTCTTTTGCGATCGGCATCTGGAGCCCAACCCAGCCACCCCACGACGGAGCGAGGCCAACTCCATGAGCGTGCCAACGAACATTCTGGTCGTCGAAGACGAGCCGAGCCTCCTCCTGACCCTGACCGACCGTCTGACCTCGGAGGGTTACGAGGTCTCTACCTCGGCCAACGGTGCCGAAGCCCTGGAGATCGCCACGACCGGTGACTTCGACCTCATCGTGCTCGACGTGGCACTCCCGGATCTCAATGGCCTCGACGTTTGCCGCGACTTGCGCAAGCGCGGTCTGGAGACTCCCATCCTCATGCTGACCGCGCGCAGTCAGACGGTCGACAAGGTAATCGGGCTCAAGCTAGGGGCCGACGACTATCTGACCAAACCTTTCGAGATGCTCGAGCTGCTCGCGCGCATCGAAGCTCTCCTGAGACGCCGACAGTCAACCAGCGGACAGCGCCAGGGGGCGACCCACACGATTGCCAACGTCGCCGTCGATCAGCCGGGCGCCGTCGTCACCGTCGATGGAGAACCCGTGGACGTTTCCGCACTCGAGTTCAGATTGCTCTGTTATCTCGCCGAGCACCGCGGCGAGGTCATCAGTCGTGACCGCCTGCTGTCGGAGGTCTGGGGTTACGGTGCCGACGTCTATTCGCGCACCGTCGACGTCCACGTCGCTTCTCTGCGCCGCAAGATCGAGTCCGACCCTTCGAAGCCACAGATCATCGTCACGGTCCACGGCCTGGGTTACAAGATCCCGTCCTGAGTCGGGGTCCTCGAGGAAGCGAGCCACGGCTCCACCGGAGTTGCACGGGCTTGCTCGGCGGTGCTTCCCGCAGAGAACGCTGTGCTCGCGTCCTACCCGCAGCCAACCCGCCCGCGCGAAGCGGCTCCGCATGGCTCCAGGCAGTTGACACTCATCCGGGCATGCGGTGGAATCTGCCCAACCCAGCGCGTCGAAACCGATGTGTGCCAGCTCACCGATGGAGCGCGCCAGGTACCCCCATGCCGCGACTCCCTCCCAGCTCACCCTCGAGCCCGCCCTACGCGGACCAGCAGGAGCTCTCAGATGGCCTTGGAATCAGCACTCAAACAGCGCTCGTTCGGTGAGACCGAGCGTCAGGATGCATGGTGGCTGCAGCCAGCCGCTACGTTCGCCGGACTCGCCGCTTTTGTCGTCTACTCGACATGGGCGGCTTTTCAGGGTGAGCACTACACCTTCGGGCCGTACCTCTCGCCGATGTACTCACCCGAGCTCTGGGGCAACTCACACCACGCCCTGTTCGGACCGCCACCCGGCTGGTGGCCGTCGTTTCTGCCCTTCTCACCGGCGTTCTTGATTCTCTGGGCACCTGGCGGTTTCCGCTTCACCTGCTACTACTACCGCGGCGCCTACTACAAGGCCTTCTGGGCCGACCCGATTCAGTGCGGCGTTGGCGAGCCCCGCAAGGGCTATCGCGGCGAGAACTCCCTGCCGCTCATCCTGCAGAACGTCCACCGCTACTTCCTCTACTTCGCGCTCATCTTCATCGTCTTCCTGAGCTACGACGCGATCGCGGGCTACTTCTTCGAGGACGGTTTTGGCGTACGAGTCGGATCGCTGGTTCTCACGCTCAACGTGATCTTCCTCGCCGGCTACACCTTTGGCTGCCATTCGCTGAGGCACCTGGTGGGCGGCGGGCTCAACGTCTTCTCCAAGAATCCGATCCGCAAGACCTGTTGGGACTGCGTCGGGGCCTTCAATCGCAAACACATGGTGTGGGCCTGGCTCAGCCTGTTCTGGGTCGGCTTCACTGACTTCTACGTGCGCATGTGCTCGATGGGCGTCTGGACCGACCTGAGGATCATCTGATGGATCATCCAGTCCACGAATGTGACGTCCTGATCATCGGCGCCGGCGGCGCCGGTCTACGCGCTGCCATCGAAGCCTCACAGCAGGGCTGCAAGACCGCGGTCGTCTGCAAGAGCCTGCTCGGCAAGGCTCACACGGTCATGGCGGAAGGCGGCATGGCCGCCGCCATCGGCAACGTCGACGAGCGCGACAACTGGAAGATCCACGTGACGGATACGCTGCGTGGCGGCCAGTACCTCAACAACCCGATGATGGCCGAGCTCCACGCCAAAGAGGCACCCGACCGGGTCCGCGAGCTCGAAGCCTGGGGCGCGGTGTTCGATCGCACCAAAGACGGGCGCATCCTGCAGCGCAACTTCGGCGGCCATGCCTATCCGCGCCTCGCCCACGTCGGCGACCGCACCGGCCTGGAGATGATTCGCACTCTCCAGGACCACGGCATTCATCAGGGCATCGACTTCTACATGGAGATGACCTGCACGAAGCTACTCATGGACTCGGGCCGCGTCGTCGGAGCGTTCGCCTATGAGCGTGAGAAGGGCCGCTTCCACGTCTTCTCTGCCAAGTCCGTCGTGCTGGCCACAGGCGGCATCGGGCGGGCCTTCAAGATCACCAGCAACAGCTGGGAGTACACCGGTGACGGCCATGCGTTGGCCTACGACGTCGGCGCCGAGCTCATCGACATGGAGTTCGTCCAGTTCCATCCCACAGGCATGGTCTGGCCGCCGTCCGTGCGCGGCATCCTGGTCACCGAAGGCGTCCGCGGCGAAGGCGGAATCCTCAAGAACAGTGACGGCGACCGCTTCATGTTCGAGGGGATTCCCGAGTTGTACGTCAACCAGACCGCGGACTCCGCGGAAGAAGGCTGGCGCTACGTGACCGGCGACCGGGACGCCAGGAGACCACCCGAGCTCCTGACCCGCGATCACGTCGCCCGCAAGATCGTCGAGCAGATCAAACTGGGCAAAGGGTCTCCGCACGGCGGTGTCTTCCTCGACATCGCGTGGATCAAGGAGAAGATGCCCAACGCGCAGGAGCACATCAAGAAGAAGCTCCCGAGCATGTATCACCAGTTCAAGGAGCTGGCCGGCATCGACATCACGACCACGCCGATGGAAGTTGGACCCACCACCCACTACGTCATGGGCGGCGTCCGCGTGGACGCCGAAAGCCAGATGTCGAGCGTCCCGGGTCTGTTCGCGGCAGGTGAGTGCGCGGCCGGGCTCCACGGCGCCAATCGTCTCGGTGGCAACTCCCTCTCCGATCTCGTCGTCTTCGGCAAGCGGGCAGGTGAGTACGCCGCCTCGTTTGCCAAGGAAAACTCCAGCGTCAGCGTCGACGAAACCCAGGTCGAGAGCGCGGTCAGCCACGCACTCGAGCCGCTCGAGCGCGACGGCCAGGGTCCGGGCCCCTACCAGATTCAGTACGCGCTCCAGGAGCTGATGCAGGACAAGGTCGGCATCGTTCGTCTCGAGGCCGAGATGGAAGAAGCAGCTGCGGAGATCGCCGAGCTCAAGAAGCAGGCGGCAACGGTCGCGGCTCCGGGCAACCGTGAGTACAACCCGGGGTGGCACACCGCACTGGACCTCGAAAACCTCCTGATCGTCTCCGAGGCCGTAGCGCGAGCCGGCAACCTCCGTCAGGAGAGCCGCGGAGCTCATTTCCGCGACGACTATCCGGAGAAGGACAAGGACTACTGGGCCAAGCACAACATCTCGTGTCGCCGTGGCGACGACGGAGAGATGATCGTCGAGGCCGTTCCCGTGGTGCCCATGAGAGACGAAATCAAAGACCTCGTCGAGGAGATTGGCTGATATGTCCCAAGTGGAATTCAAGGTCTGGCGTCAGGACGGCGCCACCGACGAGGGCGGCTACCAGCGGTACTCGACCGAAATCACAGAAGGCATGGTGGTCCTCGACGCGGTTCACCAGATCCAGGCAGAGTCGGCCAACGACCTTGCGGTCCGCTGGAACTGCAAGGCCGGCAAGTGCGGTTCCTGCTCAGCTGAGGTAAACGGCAAGCCGCGCCTCATGTGCATGACCCGCATGAGTGACATCGATACGTCCAGGCCAATCACCATCGAACCGGTGCGCGCCTTCCCGGTCATGCGCGACCTCGTGCCTGACGTCTCGTTCAACTTCGAAGCCAAGAAGAAGATCAAGAAGTTCAAGCCACGCAAGCCAGACTCCGAAGACGGCACCTGGCGCATGCAGCAGGTCGACGTCGAGCGCGTGCAGGAGTTCCGCAAGTGCATCGAATGTTTCTTGTGTCAGGACGTGTGTCACGTCCTGCGGGACCACCACAAGCACGATGAGTTCATCGGCCCGCGCCTGTTGGTCTACACGGCGGCCCTCGACATGCACCCGCTCGACGAAGAGAATCGCCTCGAGGATCTCAAGGAAGACCAGGGAATCGGCTACTGCAACATCACCAAGTGCTGCACCAAGGTCTGCCCCGAGCACATCACGATCACCGACAACGCCATCATTCCGCTCAAGGAGCGCGTGGCGTCGGAGTTCTACGATCCGCTGACGCGGCTGTTCAAGGTCTTTTCGAGCTGATCCGCCGGAGAGCGAACCAAGCGCGTGGAGACCGTCGATCCAGGTGAGGTCGGCCTCGACGCCGGTCAGCTTGTCAGGGTGCGCGAGCACCTCGAGCGCCGCTATCTGACCCCTCGCAAGATCACCGGCTGCACGACCGTCGTCGCACGCGGCTGCGAGGTCGGGTGGTTCGACTGCCTGGGCAAGAGCGATCTGGAGCGAGGTCGGGAGACTGCGCCCGACACGCTGTATCGCATCTACTCGATGACCAAGCCGATCACGTCGATCGCGCTGATGCAGCTCTACGAGCAGGGTCACTTCCAGCTCGACGACGACGTGACCCGCTTCCTGCCGGAGTGGCGAGAGCTCTCGGTGTATCGCAGCGGGACGTACCCGGACTTCGAGACCACGCCGCTCGAACGGCCTCTGACGATCAAGGACCTCTTGAGCCACACCTCGGGCCTGACGTACGACTTCATGGAGTCGACACCAGTCGATCATGCCTATCGCAGGCTCGGCGTCGGGAGACGACGCGACAAGCCGACCCAGCACCTGATCGAACAGCTCGCTCAGCTGCCGCTCGAGTTCCAGCCTGGCACCCGTTGGAACTACTCGGTGGCCACCGACGTCTGCGGCGCGCTGGTGGAGCGCATCTCCGGAGAGCGGTTCGACCAGTACCTCGAGCGTCGCGTCTTTGAGCCCCTGGGCATGAACGACACGAACTTCTTCGTAGCGACCGACGATATCCAACGTTTCGCCGCCAACTACGAGCGCGACTCAGACAAGCAGCTGGTCATGCTCGAGGACCCCGAGTTGTCACCTTATCTGGAGGAGCCAGCACTCCATTCGGGAGGTGGCGGCCTGATCTCGACGGCTGCCGACTACACCCGTTTCTGCATGGCGTTGGCCAATGGCGGCCGACTCGGCGACCAACGTCTCATCGGCCGCAAGACACTCGAGCTGATGACGACCAACCATCTTCCGGGCGGCTCCGATCTGGCACCTCTGGCCACGGGCCAGTTCAGCGAGACCACCTATGACGGAGTGGGCTTCGGCCTCGGTCTCGCCATGGTGGTCGACGTGGCGCGCACCCAGGCGATCGGCAGTCGCGGCGAGTACTTCTGGGGAGGGATGGCCAGCACCATCTTCTGGGTCGACCCCAGCGAGGAGCTGTCCGTCGTGTTCATGACCCAGTTCATGCCATCGGGTACATTCAACTTCCGCGGCCAACTCAAGTCACTCATCTATCCGGCCCTCCTCTGACCCAGTCGCTGAGTCCGGGCGGGCCTCGAAAGACCAGTCCAGTGCGTACTGACCGGTTGGAACGACCCGCGACCGACTCGATGAACTGACCGAGACACACCGTGAACCACGATCACTACCCGGACGCCTACCTCCGCGAAATCCTCGACGAGAGCCGCGTTATTGCGATGGTCGGCGCAAGCGCCAACTGGAAGCGGCCGTCGAACTTCGTCATGAAGTACCTCCTCGGCAAGGGCTACACCGTCCACCCGGTCAATCCCAAAGCTGCCAGTGACGAGACGCCAATCGTTGGGCGAAGCGCCTTCCCCAACCTTGCAGAGACTCCTGCTCCGATCGATCTCGTCGACGTGTTCCGTAGCTCCGAGGCTGCTGGCGCAATCGTCGACGAAGCCATCGAGCTCGCCCGAGAGAAGCACATCCGCACCATCTGGATGCAGCTCGGCGTCCGTAACGACGATGCGGCCCGACGCGCCGAGTCGGCTGGCCTCAAGGTGGTCATGAACCGTTGCCCCAAGATCGAGTGGGCCCGGCTCAACCGCGAGCTCGCCTGGGGCGGGGTCAACACCGGCGTGATCAGCTCTCGGCGCTCTCCGTAAGATCCTCAGCTCCCGATCCCTCCACCTCCACTCGTAAACGAGGAGTCCCCCTTGTCCGACGACACCCCCAAATCCACCGGTTTCGAAACGCGCATGATCCACGCCGGCACCCAGCCGGATCCGACCACGGGTGCCCGCCAGACGCCGATCTACCAGACGACGTCGTTCGTCTTCGACGACACCGATCACGCGGCGTCCCTCTTCAACCTGCAGGCCTACGGATTCATCTACTCCCGCCTGACGAACCCGACGGTGTCCGCACTCGAAGAGCGACTCGCGGCACTCGAAGGAGGCAAAGGAGCTACCTGCACGTCGTCCGGCCACGCCGCGCAGATCCTGGCCTTCTTCACGCTCATGGAGCCGGGTGATCGCTTTGTGGCTTCGAACAGACTCTACGGTGGCTCGGTCCAGCAGTTCGGTAGGTCCTTTCAGAAATTCGACTGGCACGCTGACTGGGTCGACGCCGAAGACCTGGACGCTGTGCGCGCCGCGATCGGCCCAAAGACCAAGGCGATCTTCTGCGAGAGCCTCGCGAACCCGGGCGGCGTCGTCACCGACATGGAAGCCTTGGCGGCAATCGCCCACGAGCACGGCATTCCGCTCGTCGTCGACAGTACGCTGGCGACCCCCTACCTCTGTCGACCCTTCGAGTTCGGTGCGGACGTCGTCATTCACTCCACGACCAAGTTCCTCTCCGGAAACGGCACGTCGATCGGCGGTGTCGTGATCGACAGCGGCAACTTCGACTGGGCACAAAACGACAAGTTCCCGAGTCTCTCGCAGCCCGAGCCCGCGTACCATGGTCTGACCTTCACCGAGACGTTCGGTGATCTCGCGTTCACCCTCTGGGGCCACGCCGTCGGCCTGAGAGACCTTGGTGCGGCGCTCGCTCCGATGAACGCATTTCAGACTCTGCTCGGGACGGAAACCGTGTCGCTACGCATGCAGCGTCACTCTGAAAACGCGCTCGCGGTAGCCAAACATCTCGAGGCTCATCCCAAGGTCTCCTGGGTGTCTTACGCCGGTCTCGAATCGAGCCCCTACCACCAGCTGGCGCAGAAGTACCTGCCCAACGGTGCCGGCGCGGTCTTCACCTTCGGACTCGAGGGCGGTTACGAAGCAGGACTCCAGTTCGTCAACAGCGTCGAGCTGTTCTCCCTGCTCGCCAACGTGGGTGACACCAGGTCGCTGATCATCCATCCAGCGTCGACCACCCATCGTCAGCTCACCGACGAGCAGCGCGCGGCGGCCGGAGCCGGTGACGAGGTCGTCCGCCTGTCGATTGGACTCGAGACCGTAGACGATCTGATCGCCGACCTCGATCAGGCGCTGGCGAAACTCGGCTGAAGCGCTCTGAAGCCGTGACGACGTTGCTAGACACCTCGTGGATCCGGTCTTGCCTCGTCGTCACGGCCCTCGCCACCGCTGTCCTCGCCTGTGCAGGGCAGACTCCAGAGCACACCGCCGAGCCGGCCGCGTCAGGGGCTGACGTCGCCGCATCCTCGTCCCCGCCAGAGACTCGGCCGTATCTCGTGTCGCTGGGAACTGCTCAGGACGGTGGCATCCCCCAGACCGGCACCAAAGACGGCGAGGCATGGCGCGACACGGCCAAGCACCGACAGGTGGTCTGTCTCGCTCTCATCGATCCGCTCACCGGAGAGCGCTGGCTCTTCGAAGCGACCCCCGATCTGCCCGAGCAGCTCGCGGAGCTGGACGAGATCGCACCTCACCCGGAGAAGCCAGGCCTCGAAGGTGTCTTCTTGACGCATGCCCACATGGGCCACTACACCGGTCTCATGTTCCTCGGATTCGAGTCGTTGGGGGCGTCGCTCACGCCGGTCTACGCCATGCCGCGCATGGCCAGCTACCTCTCCAACAATGGTCCTTGGGACCAGCTCATCCGCTACGAGAACATCGATCTGCGCACATTGCAGGACGCGGTTCCGGTCGAGCTCAACAAGCGCCTTCGAGTCGTGCCTTTCCTCGTACCCCATCGCCAGGAGTACTCCGAGGTCGTCGGCTACCGCATCGAAAGCACCGACCCCGACGGTCTCTCAGCGCTCTTCATCCCGGACATCAACTCGTGGGAAGAGTGGGACGAGTGGGGGGTTCGACTCGAGGACCAGATCGCTTCGGTCGACGTCGCCTTTCTCGACGGCTGCTTCTGGAACCACGGTGAGGTGCCGGGGCGTGACATGTCGGGCTTTCCCCACCCCCTGATCAAAGAGACTCTCGACCGACTCTCTGCCTTGCCACCATCAGAGCGGAGCAAGATCGTCTTCACGCACATCAACCACACCAACCCCGTTCAGGACCCGAACAGCCCCGAAGCTCGCGAGGTCGAGTCCTGGGGAGCCCGAGTGGCCCAGGAAGGCGGCATCGTCGGCCTCTGATTCATGGCCGCCCTCGACACTCTGGACGCGGACCCATGGAGCAGTTCGCAGGAGGACACCTGGCGCTACTCGCGTGCGCGTGTCAGCAGCGCCCGCCCCAGGAGGCGAGTCATCGACTCGACGTAGTGGTCATCGCTCCAGCCGAGTTCGACAACGAGCTCGCGCCAGGTGTCGAAGTGGGCAACGCCGTACAGTGTCTCGCCGGCGTCCTCGATCGTCCAACCTGAATCGAGCTCGCCTCGTTCGGCGAGCGTCGCAACCATCGACCGGAATGCGCCGCGGCGGAAACGCATTCGATCACGCCAGGCTGCGCCAAGCGCGTCATCGTCGTGCTGCGCGGACTCGAGCACCTGCGCGATCGGAAGCACCTGAGCCCAGAAGGTGGTGTTGAGACGCATGGCCGCCTCGATCAGCGACTTCCCATCCGCGGCGGCGTGCACCCCGGCGAGTGACTGACTCAGGTCGAGATTGTCGTCCATGTGCTGGACGAGAGACACCAGCAACCCGACGCGGTCACCAAAGTGCAGATAGACGGCCTGCCGCGACACTGAAGCCTGGTTCGCTACCTCGGAGAGCTTGAATCGCGCGCCCTGCTCGGCGACTAGCTTCCATGTGGCATCGAGGATGCGGCTCCGTGTCGCTGGATCGCCATACGTCGTCGAACTTGACATCACGTAAACCTCTCTCTAGGGTCAACTAGACACAGTGTAAACCTCCGAGCCCAGGGGAGATCGACGATGTTGAGCACGGCGTTCTCGGAGGCCCAGGCGGCCGTGCTCGCGCGCTACGAGGTCGCGGCAGAAGAGCGATGGATCGATGCGCCGGTGGTCGATGGCCAGGCCCACGTGCTGGTCACCGGCGATGGCCCGCCGGTCGTCCTCTTGAACGGGATCGGGGTGCCCGCAGCCATGTTGGCGCCAATTATGGCCCGCCTCGACGATGTGACCCAGTACGCGGTCGACCTGCCTGGGTACGGATTGACCGACACCGCCCCGACCTTCACCGACGATCCGCGCCGAAACGCCGTGCGGTTCCTCACCGAGGTGCTCGATGGCCTAGGTCTCGACAAACCGGTGATCGTCGCGAACTCACTCGGATCGCTTTGCGCCAGTTGGCTTGCGATCGACCGTCCCGACCGCGTTGCAGGGCTCGCTCACCTCGGTTGCCCCGCCATCGTGCTGGACACATCTGCCCCGCTGCCGATGCGCTTGCTCGCGATCCGCCCTCTCGGCCGACTGATGATGAAGCTCCAGCCTCCATCAGAGCGTCAAGTCGCGCAGCTGGCCAAGATGGTCAACGAATCCCCTCTCCCGCCCGAGATCGCGCAGCTCATCCTCGCCACCGAACGACTCGAGCACTTCGAAGACGCCTTCCTCGCGATGCTCGACCGGCTCCTGCGGCTGCGCGGCAATCGCCCGGAGTTCGCGCTCACCACCGACCTCCTGGCTCGCATCGAGGCCCCGACTCTGCTCGTGTTCGCCAAAGACGATCCGATGGGTGCTGCGAGGGTTGGTCAGCGTATGGCCGATGCCATGGACGATGCCGAGCTCCACATCGTCGAGGGCGGACACGCCCCGTGGATCCACCACGCCAACCAGATCGCGCCCCCGCTGTTGGCGTTTCTCGATCGGGTCGGCCACCTGCCAGGCACCTGAGTCGTTCCGGACGGCAACGAAGTGATCGATGAAAGCCTCGGGCTGCTCGCGCGTCGACGAAACCGGGTCGGTCGAGATTCAACACGCCGGGCGTCGACAAGCCCACGATCGGTGTCTAGGGAGCTCGGGCGGCGCGAGAAGGTAGCATCATCTCGCTCTCGAAGTCATCTCACC
>JANQPS010001310.1 GCA_028285365.1 Thermoanaerobaculia bacterium
CGAGGCATTCCTTCACATAGTCCTCGCGCGAGAGGTGTTGCCAACAGGGGAGCGAGACGAGCGGCAGGTCCACCTGCTCGGTGAAGTCCTCGAGGTCAACGTCGCGGCCTCGGTAGCGAGCCCGATACAGCCCGGTTCGGTTGTACCAGTCACCCTGCTCGAAACGGTAGCCGCTGATCAGCGTGTTGACGCAGGTCGCGCCCGGCCAGTCGCGCGGGCTGAGGATGAGGTTTTCCTTGCATCCCTGTTCGAAGATGTAGCTCATCCGCTCGATCTGGGCTTCCTCCTCCTCGGAGACGCAGATCGACCGATACCGCCGCGACCAGACCTTGTCGCTCCAGTCATGCAGCCGGCACACCTCTCGGGCGAGGTTGCTCTGGACGGAGTGCATGAACTTGGAGAGGTGGTTGACTTCGTGCGCGGTCAATAGAGGGTGGTAGACCTGCCCTGAGTCTGTCGAAGGGTGGTTCGATTGAAAAGCTGTAACCGACGACGCCGACCTGAGGCGTCTTCTGATGCGCTCTCGCCAGACATCCGACCGCGACCCGGTTGAACGTTGGACTCGGCCACAGGAGCATCCTGCCCTGGATGCACCTCGAGGTGATCTCCACCAGGGTCGGGAATCCCTCGGAACTGTGATCGAGCCAGCGCAGCGGTCTGCCCATCTTCCCCCCTCGACCCGTATGGACGGGAAGGGGGGCGGGGCGCCTTCAGTCTTGTTCCCGAGCGGAGCGGCGGGCGTGACCGCTTCTCGGCGAGAGCGTGATCGTGCTCTGCTGAAGTCAGTCATTGACTGACTAAGTCAATGGCTTGCAACGGTGCTGTCGAGTTCAGGTACCCAGTTCACCACCACCGAGAGGCAGCAAGAGGTGCCGCCCCCTCTCTCTGCGAGGCCGCTGACCCTGAGCTTCGATTCCCCTCAGAAAAGTGAAGGGGATGCCCCGGCGATGTCGCGTACCAAGAGGAGCACGCAAGTCAGCTGCTCTCGACATCCTTGGGAGTCACCGTGCCTTGCGCGGCTGGATTCAGGGGCGGGTCAACCGTTTCGACGAGGTTCGTTTGAAGTAGAAACACACGGCCGACCGAGTTTGGCAGTCACCCACGATTCCCTCGATGGGAGTCGGGTTGTCTTCGGCTGCTGGAAGAGGGTCGGCAGCCAACGGAAAGGTGGTAGCCATGAACACTGTGAATCCTTGGGAGGACATTGACCTCGACGAGATCGAAGACGACGGTGAACTGCTGCAGCGGTTTCGAGAAGAGGGGTTCTTCAAACAGTCCAGGGCAGATCGAAAGCGCTACGGCAAGATCTCCTGGCAGTACATGCCCGGGCTCTCGAAAGCAGTTTTTGTTACCGGATGTTTGGCAGGGTTCATGCCGGTCCTCATCCCTGTCGTCTTCGTTCTCAGCGTGATCGTGATTCTCCGAGCTCGGTCGCCCGTGGATTCGGAGGCATACCTGAGACGCGCCGACTACCGAATCGGACGTGGCTACGCTGTGGCTTTCGGGTCGCTCAACGGCGCGCTGCTGCTGGTGACTGGACTATTCGGATACCTGTTTCTTTTCGAGCGGTAGTTGGATGGCGAACCGTCCTTGAGCTGTACCGGGTTTGTCGGAGGCTCTGGTGTGCCCTGATTTTCCCGGCGCGGTTCAGGGGTGTTCGGGATCTCGGGCTTGGAGATTGATATCCCAACCACTTGGTTTGGTGCTCCAGCAGCTTCTGGCTCGAGCTCGCGAGGCGTTCACGGCCGCCAATAGACTCCCTTGATGGAGCTCGAGGGAAGTACTACGCTGACTACATGAAGGGCAGGAACGTCGTGCTCCTCGAGTCAGATCTAGCCGCCGTTTTCCCCGATTCGGAATCCGTGAACGCGGCGCTTCGCCAATACCTCTCAGACTACGGTTCGCCCTCGTCGAAGACAGCGGCCATTGAGACGTGACGACCCTCATGAAGCGCAAGAACTTGGGTTCGAGCTTTGATAGCCGGCTGCGGGAAGAGGGGATCCAAGAGGTCGCCATCCGATGAGTGATGGCCGGCCGCGCTCGATCTGGCCAACTTGGAACTGATCGACGAGCCTGGGGCGCCGTGGTGGTGAGCCACGGCCGCAATGAGGGCGTCTTGAACCGGATACGGGAAACACAACTGCCCACCGTGCGCCCGGCCCGCGACGCCGATGCGGCGCGGGTGGTGGAGCTGTTCGAGCGTGCGTTCAGCCGTCCGATGAGCCAGGCCCACTGGCACTGGAAGCTGGCCCGCCGCCACGCACCGTGCGACAACGTCTGGCTGGCGATCGACGAAGACGACGTACCGATCTTCCAATACGCCGGCATCCCGATACGCCTGCGAGTGGACGAGCGCGAGGTGGAGGCCATGGTCGGGGTAGACACCATGGCCGATCCCCAGCGCCGTCGCCGCGGTCTGCTCACCCGGGTAGGCCGGCACACATACGACACCTGGCGCCAGGCTGGCGTGGCGGCGGTGCTCGGCCTCCCCAACGAGCAATGGGGCTCGCGCACCCGGGCGTTGGGCTGGGAGCCATTGTTCGAGTTCGGTTGGCGGCTACGGCCGCTGGCCCCCGAGGTCTTGCTAGCACGCCGACTGCGGTTGCCCTGGCCGCGGGGTTGGCGCCTGGCCGGGCGGCTGATCGACCTCCTGGTGGGCCGCCCGCCGGAAGCGGGCCTGACCGTGCGCGAGCTGGCGACGGCCAGTCCCGAGATCGACCAGCTGTGGCAGCGGCCCCGCGACGAGCACCGCTTTTCTGTGGTGCGCGACGCCGCGCGTCTGGCCTGGCGCTACCTGGAGTCGCCCGACGGCGCCTACCGTTTGCTGCTGTCCGAAAGAGACTCGCGGCCGGTGGCCTACGCCGCCCTGCGCTGTCAGACGACCACCGGCGGCCGGCTGTTGGGTTGGATTGCAGAAGTCCACGCGACCCGCGACGAGCCCAACGCAATGGCCCTGCTGATCGATCGAGCGGTGCGCCAGCTGAGCAGCGACGGTGCCGAGCTGGTCGGCGCCCTGGCACAGCCCGGCAGCACCTTCGATCGTGCTCTGCATCGAGCTGGCTTCTGGTTCCGGCCCGGTCGTTTCAGCTTCGAACTCCTGCCCCTGGCCGACGATCTGCCGCTGGCCGACATGCGTCGCAGCGAGAATTGGAACCTGGCCGGCGGCGACTTCGACGTCATCTGAGTCAGCCGAAGAGAGCCCAGGCTAACGAGGAGTCGCCTACATGAAGTCCACACTTCGCGCCGCCGATCTGATGGCGTTGCTACGTGCCAGGCTCATAGCCGAGTCGTGGGATACCAACCGACGGTACCTCGCCTGGCGTTCGCCGAGCCTGGCCGAAACGCAGGCCGTTCCGGACGCCGGCGGGCAACAGTCGCCGTTCTGGCAGCTGGAGGGTGCTTGAGCTTCGTTCGTCGAGCGCGCCGCGTGGTCAACCAGGGCTGCTGCGG
>JANQPS010001322.1 GCA_028285365.1 Thermoanaerobaculia bacterium
GAAACGAATCGGGCACCCTCGCGAGCGAGCAGGATGCCCAACACCGCCGCGAGGCCTGCGACGAGCGCAGCCTCCACGAGCAGCTGGCGTGCGACTCGCCGACGAGGAGCGCCGAGAGCAAACCTGACGTCGAGCTCGTGACGCCGCGCGAGCGCTCGAGTGGTCATCAAGCTCGCCACGTTGAGCGAAGCGACCACCAGGATCAGCGCACCCAGGCTCAGAAAGGTGCCGAGAAACGCCGCAAGCCCTCCGCGAAAGTCGGCGTCGACACCCGTGAGCTTCTCGACGACGAGAGACAGGTCGCCATTCTCGTCCGGATCGCTCGACGCGAGCAGTTGCCCCTGCCTCGTGAAGTCGACCGCAGCAGAAGCTTCGCTCACCGAAGGTGCAAGACGACCGATCAGCTCGAAGAAGCGTCCGGAGCGCTCACCTGATGGCGGCATCCCTGCTACCGTCCCGCGTCCGACCGGGAGAAAGAGATCGGATGCAAATCCCTTGAAGTGACCCCGAAATCCCGGCTGCGTCACACCCACGACCTGAAACGTCTCGCCGTTGATCAACAACGTCTCAGGGGTACGCGCTGGCCCGCCCAGCCGCGAGCGCCAGAGCCAGTCGCTGATGACGACGACTGCCTGCGCGGCGTCGTCCTCGTCCTGAACGAAGAGGCGCCCCAGCTGCGCGTCGACGCCCAGGGTGCTGAAGTAGTTCGAGCTGACGACCTGAGAAAGGTGCAGCTGAGGCGGGTCCTGCGCGCGCGCGCTGACACTCAGCATCGACCCACCAAATGCCGCCAGCTGACTCACTGAAGCGCCGCGATCTCGGGCACGCTCCTGTGCCGCTGAGAGCTCCTGATAGTCGGGCCACGACAGGAGGTCGAACGTCTCCAGGGTGTCGGAGTAGATCTTGACGTTGATGAGCCGATCCTGGTCGTCGACTCCGTCGATGCTCTCGAAGAAGACCTCATCGAGGGTCGCGACGACCGTGGTGGTGGCGCCGATCCCCACTCCCAGGGAGAGCACGGCGATCACGAGGAAGCCAGGCCTGCGACGCAACGTCCTGAACGCGTAACGCAGGTCACCGGCGAGGTCTCCCAGGTGCTCACGCAGCGCCCCTCGGATCGTGCCGGGCACCGATCGAGCCCAAAACCTCGCTCCCCCACCGTCGTGCTCGTGCTGACGCGTCATCACAGCCTGGATCTCCTCTTCGAACTCGTCACGGAAGCGACGTGGATAGAGCCTCGTCAACCATCCGATGCCACGCGCAGGACTCCTACGCTCCGCGTGGCCTTCCTCGTGATCAGGCTGTCTCGCTGCGTCCGTCATGAGGCACCTTTCGTGGCGAGCCCATGGCGCTTGGCCACCGCCAAGGTGCGCTCGAGGCGATCGAGCTCGTCGAGCGCAACCTCGCGACCTCGGCTCGTCAGTCGGTAGTAGCGCCGCCGCTCATCGTCCCAGTCGAGTGGTGGGCGATCGTCGGATTCAGCGATGAGCTCGTCGCGCAGCAGCCTCTTGATCAGGCCGTAGAGCGTGCCGGCGCTGAGCTCGATCTGACCTTCGGTCGCACGCGAGACCTCCTTGAGGATGGCCCAACCGTGCTTGTCGCCGCCCGCCAGGGCTAGCAGGACGTGGAGTCCTGACGGCGTGAGAGCAATCGTCGTACCCGGTTTTGCGTCTGTCATGCAGGCCTCCTGCAGCCAGGTCACCGAGATCAACTCGCGGACCTGTCGAATATAGTCGCGCCAACAGGAATACCTTCGCGACGAATGCAGTCTACACGAACACATGGCCTACGATGCGACTCGCGTGCATTGCGACTCGAGTGACTCGAACGCGTGACGAACGTCCGGCTCCGCGGGTCGGCGCTACCCGGCGATTCGTCAGGTGCCGGATTCGCCTCCGGACCGGGCCAACCGAACCGGAAGGTGAAACGCGTACCCCACCAGGAGAGCCACCCCGCCCCATACCAGCTGCCGGACCTCGGCCTGGCTCAGGAGCCAGACGCACAGCCCAATGGCCAACCAGGCCACGACTGGTCCCCCCGGGACCGAAAACCCTGGAGGCTCGTCGGGCTTCAGCCGACGCAGTCGAATGACCGCCAGACACGTGGGAATGTACTGGCCGAAGCGAGCGACGGTGGAGATGACCGCCAGCTCGACGAAAGAACCACTGGCTGCCACCGCGAAGCTCACGAGAGAGGTGACCAGAATGGCCACGACGGGAGTCCGGCGTTGCGCATGGGTCCAACCTAGTACAGACGGTAGGGAGCCCTTCTCGGCAAGCGCATAGAGGCAGCGTGGCGCAATCAGGGCCGTGCCCGAATTGATGCCGGCGACCGAAAGCAAGATTCCGACGGTGATCACTGTAGCGCCCAACGGTCCCATGAACACCGATGCCGCATCCGAGACTGGCGTCGCCGAACCAGCGAGAGTTGGCAGCGTCCCGGCGCATACCAGCCAGATCAGCATGTAGATGAGCGTCACGGTACCCATCACCACCAACAGCGAACGAGGAAGATCGGACTTGGGATTGACGGCCTCTCCGCCGGGCACGACCAGGACCTCGAAGCCGACGAACGCGAAGACCATGACCAGAGTCGCCGAACCGAGATTGCCGAACCCATGCGGAGCGAACGGCGTGTAGAGCGCTCCATCCAGGTGAAAGAGCCCAACCCCGACGAACAACACGATGGGAACCAGCTTTGCGACGGTGAACAGGTTGAGGGTCGCAGCTGCGTGCCGAACCCCCAGCAGGTTGATCAGCGTGAGCACGGAAAAGAGAGCCGTGAGCACGAACAGCCGGCGCTCACCCCAACCCGGGTGTAGCGCTCCCAACGCATCGACGAAGCCGTTTGCAAGAGCTCCCCAGGCTGCCACGCGAACGACCCAGGTGAGCCACCCCACTCCAAAACCCACGAGAGGGCCGAAGGCAGCATCGCTGTAGAGCATCGGGCCACCCGTCCCGGTGAACCGGCTGCTCACCTCGGCGAAACACAAGACGAGCAGCCCACAGAGCCCCGCCGAGATGGCAAACGTCACGACGGCCGCCGGCCCGAGCGACGCCGCAACGCTGCCGGGCAGGAAGAAGATGCCAGTGCCGATGATGCCGTTGATCCCGATGGCGACGAGATCGAGCAGGCGCAGGGAACGCCGAAGCTAGGGCCGGGTCACCGGCCAAGCCTAACCGCTGAAGTTATCGCGCTGGCGGGAAAAAGGCCGTCAGATAGTCGTCGTAGCCAGCGCGCCAGTTGCCCCAGCCCGCTGCACCGACGCCGAGGTGGATCGTGACCGGGATTCCCGCAGCCACGAGCTCTTCGACGAGCTTCGTGTTGTCAGCCTGAGCGTTGATCTGCTGCTCGGGTATGTCGTAGTCGTTGGAGCTGGTGAGAAGGATCAGACGAGGAGCCTCGGTCTGGTCGGCCACCAGCTGCCACATCTGGTCGCTACGCTCACCCATGAGATAGAGCGACTGCGCAGCAGCCATACCGAACGTCTCGGGCCGAGCCAGGGCGGCAAACATCGATGCCGTACCGCCACTCCCGACACCGGTGATCGCTCGTCGGTCGCGCCGTCCACCGGTGGCGAATCGCCCTTCGACGAACGGCACCAGCTCTTCGGCCATCATCCGCGCGTACGCGTCCGTGTCGTCACCACCGTACTCACCACCGGTTCGTTCCAGGAACACCGCGACGACAGGCGCCATGCGACCCGCCGTTATGAGATTGTCGAGCACCCAGTCCATGCGGGACATCTCGAGAGAGCGGAGGCCGTTGTTGACCACGAGCAGCGGATAGGGCTCCGTCGCGCCGGCCTCGTAGCCTGGCGGCAAGTAGACGCGCAGCTCGCGCTCGTCGTCGCGAATCTCGCTACGGAAGGTCAGCGTCTCGAGAGTCCCGCGGTCTCCGCCAGGCTCGTCCACGAAGTCCGGAACGTCCCATCTGGGACCCCGAAGCTCCGAGCTCGGCCCCATCAGGGATCCGATCGGATGCGGATTGTTCGGATCGGGTCCCGGATCTTCGTAGTCGATCGCGAGGCGGTACTCCCAGTGGCCCGCTGGATCGAGCTCGAAGCTGCGAAAGTGCAGGTCGGTGTCCGCCAAGCGCCGGAGGACTCGCTCCTCGTTGTTCGACATCGAGCCAACCACCGCAACGTCCTCTTCGGCGCCACGATGAACGATGTGGATCACTCCGTTCTCTTCGACGATCGGACTCGCGCCATCGGCCGGCCAGAAGTCGTCGACGAGGGCCTGGCGCGCAGCGGCATCAGCAGCGGCCGCGACTCGTTGTTCCAACTGAGCCATGACTCCCAGAGCAGGAGCCGCCTCATGCTCAGGGGGCGCCTCTGTGATCTGGACGCGCTGATCGGTGACCCTGACCCGCACCAGATGCTCGAAGTCGCGCAAGAAGAGACTGCCGTCCGCAAGGGCCGGCATCGTCCAGCTCGCCTCGTCGAACAGCGGCATGCGCGAACGCTCCAGGTAGCCCTCACCACTCGCGAGGGCAACGACCAGATCACCGTCCCCACCGGTGAGCACGAGATGCCCGTCGACCACGATCAGACTCAAGCCACCGGGCGCTCGCGAGCGCCACACAACGTCCCCGGTGTCAGGGTCCAGGCACGTCAGAATCGATCCGTTGAAACCGAAGACGTGATCGCCGTAGACGACCGGAATCGCGTGGGTGCGCTTGATGTACCGGCTGCGCCACAGCTCTTCCACCGCATATCGCCTCCCACTTCGCTCGACCTCGATGAGCACGGACTCCTCGTACAGCGGCAGGAGAAAACGGCCGTCGGAGACTACGACCGGCTGCCCGGATCCTTCTCCCTCGACCTCTCCGAGACCGTGGCGCCACAGCTCGCTGCCGTCTCCGAGGTCGAGCCCGAAGACGTGCTCGTTTGCGAGCACGATCAGCTGCTCGCGCCCACCAACCTTCGCCACGACTGGCGACTGGTAGCCGATGCCGCCGTCACCTGTGGACCAGCGAACGGTCCCGGCCTTGCGATCGAAAGCGGTGACTGCCCTACCGTCAGGACCACCTGTCAGAACGATGACGACGTCGCCGCTCGTCACCGGAGCCGTTGCGTATCCCCAGATTGGCGCACGCGACTGAGACTCGCCATCGAGCTCGATGCGCCACTGTTCGTCTCCCGTGGCAGCGTCCAACGCAAAAAGATGACCCCAGGGGCCGAGGCCGAAGACCTGCCCGTCCGTGATGACCGGCGTGCTCATCGGTCCGTCGTCGGAACCATCGTGGCCCTCGTAGGTGTCGCCGATCCGATAGCGCCAGACCAGGTCTCCACTCGCGATCTCGAACGCGCTCAAGACGTCCGAGTCCCCAGAGGAGTGCATGACGTACAGGCTCTCTCCAGCCACCGTCAGACCGCCGTAGCCCGAACCGAGAGGAACTCGCCACTCGACCTCCAGGCCGAAGTCCTGGTTCGCAAACAGTCCGGTTCCGTCGATCACACCGTTCTGACCAGGCCCCCGAAACTGGGGCCAGTCGACGGGCGTTGCTCCGAGGTGGGCTGCAGCGACCACGAAGAGCAGAAGGCATGCCGCCAGTCGGTGAGCAAGGTTCTGCAGCGCTCGCGAGGAGGAACACGGAGATTGAGGCATCAGGCAAGACTCCTGTCAGTCGAAGCACATCGCTCAGTGACCCGGAAGGTCTCGAAGACCTGGAAGCCCCGGAAGTCGTGGCGTGGTCCGAGAACGATGTCGTGGAATGTCGTCAAAGGTTTTGCTGCCGCACGCGACCTGCAGCAGTAGTGCCACAACGACCCGATTCGTCGAAACAGGGAATTCACGTCAGCGGCCAGCAAAACGTGTCAGTGAACCGGCCACTCGTCCCCGAGAGCGCGAAGGCACACTTCGTCGGTTTTGACACGAGATCGATCCAGGCCTGCCAAGCGAGGCCCGGACACGACAGAACGGCGCGGTTTGCTCTCACGACCCCGGTTCTCTGAACTGTGAACCGCGCCCTGCGACGCGCGGTCGGCGGGCCTCACCCGCCCTGGCGCTCGTCTCCCGCGCGTCCTCCAAACCTACGAATCCTCCCGGCAAGATGTTGTTTTTCAGGCACTTGTGAACTATGATCGGCCGTTGATGGTTTGATGCCCGGACCCGGCAGTCCAGCCCGGGTTGTCTTGTCCTTTTTTCACATGATGTTTTGACCTCGCTCTCTAGACGCGAGCACTCGTCTCCGTGGCGTTGCCCTTGTCGGCAAGCCAGACGAATCGCCACACTCCTCGCCGTGGTGATCCTGGTGCCGGTGTGCCTGGCCGCCCAGCACCCGCCTGACTACTGTCACTATCCGCCAAACACGTATGGCGGCGATCCGCAGATCTTCGGCATCGATCAGGCGTCGAGCGGTGAGATGCTCTTCGCGGACGTCGTTGGGCGAGCCGTGTGGCGTTTCGACGGGGCCCACTGGCGATCGATCGACCTGGAGCACGAGCCTCTGATGCTCACCGGAGGCCCCGATCCGGTCACGGGTGAGCGTCGCACGTGGGTAGGCGCCGCTGGCGACCTGGGCTACCTCGAGTCGACAGGGTCGCCGTCGCGAGACTTCGAGTTCGTCTCGCTCCGACATCACGTGCCTGCCGAGCTGGCCGGTGCGCTTCGCTACGACAACGTCGTCGTGACGTCGTCAGCTGTGTTCTTCGCTCGCCGCGACGCACTCTTGCGTTGGGACGGCCGGTCCATGACTGGCTGGACCGCTCCTGACCCTGGCGGTTTCGAGTGGGTGTTTGCGGCGGCCGACCGCGTGTTCCCGGTCACAGAAGAGGGCACCTACGAGTTGGTCGGCGACCACTTCTCGAAGCGGCCAGAGCTCGGACCTCCCGCGGCCGAGATCGTGGAGCTCGGCGACCAACGACTGGCCTTGCTGCGCACTCAGAGTCCCGGGATGACGATCTTCGACGCGGCAACCGGCGAGACCACACCGGTTCGATCGGACGCTCTCGAGCGTCTCGAAGGCGAGCGCATCTACCAGGCGGTCACCCTCCCCGACGACAGACTGGCGATCGCGGCTGGCACGGCGGGACTGCTGATCATCGATGAGCGCGGCCAGCTCGAGCTGCAGTTCGATGGCGCTCTGGGACTGCCCACTGGTGAGGCCTATCGGCTTTTTCTCGACCGAGACGGTTCACTCTGGGTGAGCATCGATTCGGGCCTGGTGGCGGTCCACCTCGGCTCTCCCATTGCGAGACACAGTCGCGACGGGTCGATCTCCGGTTATGTCACATCCATGGTGCAGGTCGACGGCCAGCTCGTGGCCACCAGCAGCGACGGTACCTTCATCTGCCGCGAGCAGTGCGCAGAAGCCCCGAGATTCGAGCCCATCGAAGGGACCGAAGGCGTCGACAGCTGGTACGCGACTCGGCTGCCCGACGGCTCGATCGTGGTCATCACGAGCCAAGGCATCCACGCTCTCGAGCTTCGAGGCTCCACGGCCTCGCTACGTCGAGTCTACGAACCCGGCGTCCTGCACCTCGTGCCCATGCAGAACCCGAGTCGAGTCCTTGCGGTGGGTAGCCAGACCCTGGAGGTCCTCGACGTCCCGGCCGGCAACAGCGGCGGCGATTGGCGGCAGGTCTCGAGCACCCTGTTCGCACATTACGCGGACTACGTCTTCGCGGAGTCGGCGACTCGCTATTGGATTGCTGGCGACGACATGCTCTGGATCGCTGACTTCGAGTCCGGCGACTCGCCGCCGCAGTTGACCGAGTTTGCTCCTGAAGAGAACTGGTACGGCGTCCATCGCCTCGGCGACGAGCTGATCGTCTGGGGCTCACGGCAGATCCTCCGACACGATGGCTCCGGTGACTCGAGTCTGCTCAAGAGCTGGCTGGCAGATCCAGGATTCGCTGAGATCGAGCTCGAGCGGTTCACCTCCCATCCTGTCGGCTACACCCTCGATCCGGCGGGCGACGGCCGGCTCTGGGTGTCGACCAAAGGTGGCTTCGAGCTCTACGAGCGGGATGCCAACCAGCGCTTCGAGAGAACGTTCCAACTGTGGGAGCCCGGGGTCGACTCTTTCGTGGTCGACCCAACCAACCCCGAGGCTGTCTGGTTCGACAAGCGCGGTACCGTGGCCCGCTATGACGGAGCCCTGGCGCTCACGCAGCCGAGTGGATCGCACGCACCGCTCATCGCGCGCACCCTGCCCGTCACTCAACCAGACTCCGATCGAGCCGGCGACGCAGTGGACACGATTCCCTTCGACCGTGCCACCGTGAGGTTTCAGTACGGCGCCACCTCGTTTCGAGTTCCCGAGAGCACGGAGTATCAGGTCTTCCTCGAAGGCTTCGACGACGAGTGGTCGGAGTGGACACAAGAAACGCGCAAGGACTACACGAACATAGAGCCAGGCACCTACACCTTCTCCGTGCGCGCCCGCCAGGGCATGAGAGAGTTCGAGACCGGCTCACATCGACTGATCATCCAACCTCCATGGCATCGTTCCACGACCTTCAAGCTGTTGCTCGCGGGTCTGATGCTCGCCGGTGGGGCAGCCCTGATCGCGGGACTGCGCCACAGGGCCGCGCGCGCCCGAGCCCGCGAGCGACTGGAACGCGAAGGGCTCGAGCGCCTGGTCAAGGAGCGCACGGCTCAGCTCGAAGCTGCCAACAGCGCCCTCGAGGAACAAGCCCTGACCGATGCGTTGACCGGACTCCACAACCGCCGCTTTCTGGCCGAGGCCATCACTCACGATCTGGCTGTGATCAAGCGTGACCTGCGACTGGGACGCGAGCCCGAGGGCCTCGCGTTCGTGCTCATCGACCTCGATCGCTTCAAAGAGGCCAACGACACCCACGGCCACGCGTTTGGCGACCTCGTACTAAGCGAAATTGCGGACCGGCTGCGGATGCGGACCCGGGCGACCGACTATCTGGTGCGTTGGGGGGGAGACGAGTTCCTGGTTGCGACCCGCCTCAAGGACACCAACGAGGCAGGCCGCGCCGCAGAGCGACTGCTCGAAACCATCTCCTCAGAGCCCTTCGTCATCGAGACCGACCTGCATCAGCACACGATGCACATCGACGCGTCGCTCGGGTTTTGCGTGTTGCCGCTCAACGACGAGTGTGAGGCCGAGGCCGAGCCGAATCGCACCCTCGAGATCGCCGATCGCTGCCTCTACCTCATCAAGGAGAGCGGCGGCGCGGGCTGGTGCGGTCTGACGGCCAGCGAGCCGGGCAGGCTCGAGAGCCATCAAGCACGCCGCAACCTCGGACCCACGACGCAAGGCGTCACCATGAGGTCCAGCAGGCCCCTAGAAAGCGGGTCGAGTCCGGTCGCCCGCAGCGCCCGCTGATCTAGTCCGGCCCCACAGGTTCCAGCATCGACCGACGCGGCGGGCCCAGGCCGCGACACGCCCGCTCGACCCACTCGCGAGCCTTTCGGGAACCTCTCGGCACTCGATCCGTAAATGAGTGAGATTCCGGACTCCGCCACTCATTCAGATCGTTCCCTGGGAGGCGCTCATGCTGCCCCTGCTCGAAGATCTCAAACTCAGCTTCCGCGGCATGCGCAAGGCACCTCTGCTCACTCTGATGCTGGTGCTCACGATCGCAGTCGGCATTGGAGCCACAACGGCGATCTTCAGCGTGATCAACGGCGTCATCCTGCAGCCGCTGTCCTACCCGAAGGCCGGACAGCTGGTGTCGATCAACACTCAGTTCCCCACCATGGGATTCGATCGCTTCTGGATGTCTCCACCAGAGTACTTCGAGCTGAGCGAGTGGACCGAAACGCTCTCGGACGTGGGCGCCTATCGAGGCAACGATGTGTCGGTCGTAGGAGCCGACGAGCCACTGCGAGCGCGAGCGGTCGTCGTGACCGCTTCTCTATTCGACGTACTCGGAGTCGCTCCGATAAGGGGCCGGGTCTTCGACGCAACCGAAGAGCTGCCCACCTCGAGTCCGGTGGCCGTGCTCGGCTACGAGCTGTGGCAGAGCGCGTT
>JANQPS010001339.1 GCA_028285365.1 Thermoanaerobaculia bacterium
CCGGACGTGAGAGCCGCCCTCCAAGACCAGGACACGGGCATCATCATGGCCTCCGGGCACTTCGGCAACTGGGAGATCGCCGCTCAGCTGTTGTCGCGCTTCAAACCCGTGCACGGCATCACGCGGACCATGAACAACCCTCTCGTCGAGGAGCTGATCCAGAAGCGCAAGCCGCGCTACGACTTCCACCTCGTGCCGAAGTACTCGGCGGACGCTCGCCGTTTCCTCGAGATCCTCGCGCGCGGCGACACCCTGGCGCTGCTCATGGATCAACACGCTCACACGGGCGGCATGCCGATCGACTTCTTCGGACGAGCAGCCCAAACCCACACGAGCGCTGCACTCCTGCACCTCGTCGCCAAGGCGCCACTGTGTTTTGCGGCGTGCTGGCGCACGGGTCCGATGAGCTTCGAGCTCGAGACCTCGGAGCTCATCAGACACCAGCGAACCGGCAACAAAGAGGAAGACATCCGCACGATCCTCGAACAGCTCAACGCTCACCTCGAAGCCGTCATCCGCCGCTTCCCCGAGCAGTACCTGTGGGCCCATCGGAGGTGGCGCTGAGACCTCGGTGCCACGACCGGTGAGCCAACGGTAGAGGTAAGGGTAGAGTGTCCGCCTCACTGGGCGGAGGCGAACAACGACATTCCGAACGTCGCACACGCCAAGAAGAGATTCGAATCAAGAGATCTGGAGAGACCATGACGCTAGCCATCACCAAAGACTCCATCGACCTGGGAATCGTCGTTCGCGACATCGACGCCGCGCTCGGTTTCTACAGAGACACCCTCGGCCTTCCATTCGAGGCCGAGCTCGACATGCCGGGCGGCATGAAGATGTATCGACTCCTGGCCGGCTCGACCGTCGTGAAGCTGCTCACGCTCGCGCAGGCACCCGAGGCGTCGCCCGCGCCTGGCGGAATCCAGGGCGCAACCGGCTACCGCTACTGGACGATCACGATCAGCAATCTGGACGAGGCCATCGAGGCCGCCAAGGCGGGCGGGCGCAACGTTCCGCTGGGCCCCGTCGAAGTGCGTCCCGGGATTCGCATCGCCATGATCGAAGATCCGGAAGGCAACTGGGTGGAGCTGCTCGAAACCAGCTAGCGGAGCACCAGCGATTCTCGCAGCCAGTTTGCTACGGGCTCGACGACTTCCCAGGGTGCCAGCGCCACCGCACCGCTTCAGTAGCCCTCCGGCCAGTCCGGAAACGCAATCCGGTTGTCCGGCACAGACCCGTCGTCTGCAGGCTGCGACCCCGCCAGATGCAGAAAGAAGCTACCGATCCCGGCAGCTCCCTGCATGTAGCCAACGTGCGTGGCGAGCTCCTCCGGACGGGTGCGATGTTCGGCGTGGGTCCAGCGCGCGCCGCTGTCGTCGAGGGTCACGTGCCGCATGAGCTCGTCGGCAAGTCTCCACGCCCGTTTCCAGTTGGCGTCCAGGTCGACGCCGCGACGCGCGAGCATCAAGAAGGTCTCTCCCACTCCAGCATCGCCGCAACACTGGCCACGGTTCTCCCAGTAGCCACGCGATCGATCAGGCACCCCGAGAGACACGAGACCCGCTCCCAGAGCCCTGAGCTTCGCTTCCCAACGCGTCTCGTCGGTGAGACGAGCCAACTGGTGGAAGAGCCGCGCGGTGCCCAGTGGACCGTGGCACCAGGCCACGTAGAAGAGCTCTCGCCCGCGCTCCAGGTTGTGACAGACGAGCTCGGCCTCGGCGTCAGCCCGGCTCGTGAGGGCAGAAACTCGCTCGGCTCCAGCCAACGCCCCGTCCAGGTAGCGACGAGATCCCGTGACCTCGTAGAGGCGTGCCAGGAAGAAGGCGACTCCCGCAGTCCCGTGCGAGAAGTTGGGCGCCGTCCACTCGAACGGCTGATCGAGCATCATCGGCCACTCGAGACTTGCCTCGTCTTCG
>JANQPS010001348.1 GCA_028285365.1 Thermoanaerobaculia bacterium
GACCTGGCGGGGGGTGCGAAGGATGACGTCGTGGTAGTGGTCGGCGAAGACCTTTCCCTTGCGTCGCCAGAAGCGGTTGAGGGCTTTGGCGATGCGGATGGAGAGGCCCTGCATGCCGCGGGACATGGCGCGGCGGTCCTAGAACAGCGAGCAGCTCTAGAGCCGTCACGTCGGTCGCCGTAGGCGATCCGACCGACGTGGCGGCGGCGGGGGACGGCGAGCTGCGCGCCCTCGCCGGCTTCCAGAGCTCGAGCCGAGCGAGCCATCTTCGTCCAGTCCAGTCCGCTCCACCCCCGCGACATTCGTCGGGACTGTCAGAGAAACTGTGTAAGTGACTGAGCGCGGCAACCGGTGGGCCTATCCTGGCCCAAAGGAGGGGCTGCCTGATGTCCAAGATCCCCAAGGAGCTGCTAGACGAGCTCCTGAAGAACTACTCGAAGCCCGAAGACCTGACGGGTCCCGACGGGCTGCTCAAGCAACTGACCGCAGCTCTGGTCGAGCGTGCGATAGAAGCCGAGATGACGGATCACCTCGGCTACGAGAAAGGCGATCCAGCTGGCCGCAACGGCAGCAACAGCCGCAACGGCAAATCTCGGAAGTGCCTGAAGACGGAGCGAGGTGAAGTCGAGATCGAGGTGCCTCGAGACCGAGACGGTACTTTCGAGCCGCAGCTCGTGAAGAAGCGGCAGACCCGATTCGATGGCTTCGACGACAAGATCCTCTCGATGTATTCGCGAGGCATGACCGTCCGCGAGATACGCGAGCACCTCGAGGACCTGTACGGGGTCGAGGTCTCGCCAGATCTCATCTCGCGCGTCACGGCCGAGGTTTGGGACGAACTGCAGGCCTGGCAACACCGGCCACTCGACGCGGTCTATCCCATCGTCTACCTGGACGCCCTCGTCGCGAAGGTCCGCGCGTCGGGCAAGGTCGTGAATCGCAGCCTCTACACGGCGATCGGCATCAGCCAGGACGGCAAGAAGGAAGTCCTGGGCCTGTGGCTCTCTGAAAACGAAGGCGCGAAGTTCTGGATGCAGGTCGTATCCGAGCTGCGCGAGCGTGGCGTCGAGGACATCTTCTTCGCGTGCGTCGATGGCTTGAAGGGCTTCCCCGAAGCCATCGAAGCCGTGTTCCCCAAAGCCGTAGTCCAGACCTGCATCGTGCACATGGTCAGGAGCTCACTGCGATTCGTGAGCTACGGGGAGCGGAAGAAGGTCGCGGCTTCACTACGCAGGATCTACTCCGCTGCGAACGTCGAGCAAGCTGCGATCGCCCTCGACGAATTCGATGCCGAGTGGGGAGATCGATTCCCGACCATCACCCGCTCCTGGAGACAGAACTGGGAGCGCATCACGCCGTTCCTCGAGTACCCGCCTGACCTAAGAAGGGCGATCTACACAACCAACGCCATCGAGTCGCTCCACTCGTCGTTGCGCAAAACGCTGCGACCGCGAGGCCACTTCCCCAACGACGAAGCCTTGCTCAAGCTGGCCTACCTCACGCTTCGTAACGTCGAGAAGCGCTGGAAGGCGCCATTCAGAGACTGGCGGAAGGCCCAGCAGCAATTCACCATCCTCTTCGAAGACCGCATGCACTGAACTGTTCGCTCACCGGAAGCCGCTCCAGCTGATTACACAGTTCTACGGACAGTCCCTCGCCGGCTTCCAGAGTCGGATCCGAGGGAGCCAACGCGCACGCCCTTCACACCGCTCCCGCTCCCCCTACCGCGGCCTCGGATGAGGAACGTACGACCACTCAATATCCACACCGAGCGAGGACGACGTCTTCACGCCCCAAGAGATCCGGTTCTGCTCCCAGTATTCGACACGAAGGCGGTCCTCGGATTGCCAAGTCACG
>JANQPS010001352.1 GCA_028285365.1 Thermoanaerobaculia bacterium
TCACACTCGACGATCAGCGACGAGGCACGATCGTTACCGAGCGCGGTATGGCGCAGGTTGGACACGTCTCCGTAGATCTCGATCGCCGCACCACGAAACGCGCGATCCGCAAACAGAAGTACCCGGCAGCCTCGGTCGACTGCAATCGAGCTCACCCGGTCGTTGCCGATCCGCGTATGGCGGAGATCTGGCACTTCTCCATGGAAGGTCTGACTCACACCACGGAAGTTCTTGTCTTCGAACAGGGTCACGCTGGCAGAAGCCGGCGAACCGAGCCCCACCAGAACCGTAGCCAAACACAGCAGCTTGAGCGTCAAGCCAGGCGCTCGACTCTCGCATCGCGGGGCTCTTCCTGTTCCAGCGACGGATTGACGGACTTTGGGGTTGCTATCGAACATGACGTCACCTCGTCTGGGTGTTTGTGAGAACCGTCGCCGCCTCCTCGGCGGCGGACGTCACGTCATGTCAGTGCAGCCACGGTGCCAGCCCAGATGCCACCTGATTCCGGGCACTTCCGTCCAAACGGACGCACCTTGTGAGGGACCGACCGTCCCTTCGAGAGGACGGTTTCAGGTACCGAGATCGAAGGACCCAGGCTCTCCGAAGCCCTCGCACCTACCTCTAGGCTTCAGCTGATGACGGCCAAGCCGCCGGCGATCGCCGGCTGACCTGCGTCGTTGAGAACTTCGAAGCTGACCAACTGCTCCCCTTCGCGGTCGACGACGCCGCTCTTCACCTCGACCTCGGAGCCCGGGATGATCATCGCCTTGAAGCGACCTGCCAGTCGCTTCAGTCGACGCGGGTCCCCATCGGCAAATCGGCGGATGATCTCGCGACCGGCAAGAGCCCACGTAGCCGTACCGTGAAGGATGATGTCCGGCAACCCCGCCTCCAGAGCCACCACCCGCTCGGTGTGAATCGGGTTGTAGATCTGCGCGCACTCGGTGTAGACGTGCGGCATTTCGCGAGCGACGAAGATCCCGTCGCTCTGCGTCAGTTCTACCTCCGGGCGCGCCACATCGGGCGCTTCTTCGATCTGGGAGTCATCGCCGGCGAGCTCCACGCCCCGATACATGGAGCCTGACCAACTGGTCACGAGCGGAGTGCCGTCTTCACCGATCGTCTCGAGCTTAGTCGTCATCAGGGTGCCCGCCCGGGTCTGACGTATGGCCACGATCTGACCGAGAGTCACGACGGTCTGCCCCGGCTCGATAGGACGAAAGAAGTGGGAGTCCTGGCTCGCATGAACGCCCCGAATCAGTTCTTTGGCAGGGGCACGAAGCGCAGACCTGGCGCTCGGGTGGCTGACGACCGGCCACTCGAGCGAGACGCAGAACTGCGGCGGAGCAACAACTCCAGCCGCATCGTCGAACACCTGACGACTCGTGTCCCCGATTCCGGCCGCATAGGCCAGTGCGTCTCTGACGGCAATAGAACGGCGGGATTCCGGGAGCTCGTGCCCCACGGCAGTCGATGAGATCGGCATGGCCCGATCTTAGCGCCACCACAGGCGAGCCGAAGCGACCTGTTCGGCCCGCCTTCGGTTACGATCTCCTGGCCATGGCGCAGGCGCACAGATCTCAACGACTTGGCCTCAACGGAGCCGACATCTACGTCGAAGACGCCGGTGAGGGTCCAGCCCTGCTGCTGACCCACGGCTTCTCCGCTACAGCCGACATGTGGGGTCCGCAGCGCAGTGCTCTGGAGCCGCTGTGTCACCTCATCACCTGGGATCTCCGCGGGCACGGACGCACGCGTGCCGGCGACGACCCGGCCGCCTTCTCGCACTCTCTCGCAACCGACGACATGGCGAGGATCCTCGATCACTTCGGTCATGAGCGAGCCGTCATCGGCGGGTTGTCACTCGGCGGCTTCTTGTCTCTCGACTTTCACCGCAGGTTTCCGGATCGCACTCTGGCCCTGATCCTCATGGACACCGGGCCCGGCTATCGCAACGCCGAGGCACGCGCACAGTGGAACACGACCGCCAACCGCTGGGCACAAGGCTTCGAAGCCGACGGGCTCGGTGCACTCCGCGGTCGGTCCCGCGAGATGCAAGAGGCCGCGCAGGTCCACGAGTCGGCTCAGGGACTCGCACATGCGGCGCGCGGCATGCTCGCTCAAACGGACAGCGCCGTCATCGACAGTCTCCCCCGGATAACGTGCCCGACTCTGATCATCGTCGGCTCCCAGGACGACCCCTATCTCGCTCCTTGTGAGTACATGGCCAAGAAGATTCCTGGCGCGCAGCACGTAGTCATCGAAGATGCGGGCCACTCGGTCAACCTCGACCAGCCGGACGAGACCAATGTCGTGGTCTCGAAGTTCTTGAAACAGGTTGCGAGCTAGTCGACCATGAAGGCGCCGACGCGGCACCTGAGTTTCAGGCCTGGCCAGCTGCCGACTTCGGCAACCGAGCTGCGCAGCGAGGTCCGCGCCCTGCTCGAACGAGAGCGGCTCGCCGGAACCTGGGATCCAGCCGAGCACCGCTCGTGGGGCTCGAACAATCCCGAGCTCTCGCGAGCGCTCGGGGCAGCGGGCCTGATCGGCATGACCTGGCCGCGTGAGTTCGGCGGTCGCGAGCGCTCGCAGCTCGAACGCTACGTCGTCACCGAAGAGCTGCTGGCGGCGGGAGCTCCCGCCGGGTTTCACTGGATCGCTGACCGTCAGAGCGGCCCGCTGTTCCTGCGCTACGGAACTCGAGAGCAGAAAGAGTTCTACCTGCCGCGCATCGCTCGCGGTGAGATCCAGTTCTGCATCGGCATGAGCGAGCCCGACTCGGGCTCTGACCTGGCCTCGATCCGCACTTCGGCAACGCGCGACGGTGATCACTGGCTGATCAACGGGACCAAGATCTGGACCTCGAACGCCCATCGCGCCCACTACGCAATCGCGCTGTGCCGTACCGAGGAGCGCTCGGACAATCGACACGCCGGCATGAGTCAGTTCGTCATCGATCTGAAGCACACGGACGGCATCTCGATCAGGCCAATCTTCAACCTCGCCGGCTCGCACGATTTCAACGAAGTCGTCTTCGACAACGCCCGCGTCCCAGCGGACGCCATCGTGGGCGAGCCCGGCAGCGGCTGGGACCAGGTCACCTCCGAGCTGTCCTACGAACGTTCCGGTCCCGAACGCTTCCTGACCAACTTTCACGTCCTGAGGGGACTGGTCGACGCGTTGTCGCGCAGCGCCTCTGACGAAGCCCAGAGACAGGTCGGTCGGCTCGTCTCCCACCTGTGGACGCTGCGGCAGGCGTCGATCTCCGTGGCGACGACCCTCGAGCAGGGCGGGCTGCCCAACGTCGAGTCAGCCCTCGTCAAAGACCTCGGCACGCACTTTCAGCAAGAACTCCCAGAGGTGGCCCGCCGGCTGGCCAGCGCCGAGGGCCTTCATCACGGCGCGCTCTTGACCGTCATCGAGAACGCGATCATGGTGGCGCCGGCTTACACGATCCAAGGAGGCACCACCGAGATCCTCCGAGGCATCATCGCTCGCGGCCTGAGGCTGCGCTGACCACTCCTGGTACTGCCCCATCGATTCCCATCAGTTCCCATCAATTCCCATCAATTCCATCAGTTGTCGTCTTCATGAGTCACTTGCGCCAACTTCTCGTCGACACCTCGAGCCAGCTCTTCTCGCGAGCTGGCGAGCCGGAGGTCCAAGAAGCGGTCGATGCCGGGGACTTCCCCGAAGACCTCTGGAGCGCGATCGACGACAACGGCCTGCCGAGCGCCATGCTTTCCGAGCGCGACGGTGGCGCCGGCCTCGACCTCATCGACACCATGGCGATTCTTCGTACCGCGGGCTCGTTTGCGCTTCCCGTTCCCTTGGCAGAGACGATCCTCGCGAGACTCGTGCTCTCGAGATCTCGGCTAGACATCCCAGAGGGCCCCATCGCGATCCTCACGGGTCCCCCTCCCCTGCCGCTCGAGCTGCGACCGCTCGACCAGCGCCTGCTGCTCTCAGGCCGAGCCACCGTGCCTTGGCCGAATCACATCGGCCACTGCCTGCTGATCGGCGTCTCCGACCACGGAGAGTCGATGGCAGTGGTCGCGACCGAGGACCTGGATCTCGGGCTCTCCACCAATGCTGCAGGAGAACAGGTTGGTACTCTCCACGCCGACGGCGCCGAAATCGCCGTACTCAGCGGAGCCGTGGCACCCCCCGAAGAGCTGTCGCGCTCGACGTTGCTTCGCTTCGGCGCCCTGGCCTACGCCTGTCAGATGACAGGCGCCATGGAGAGAGTGCTCGACCTGGCCACCGAGCACGTGCGGGGCCGCGAGCAGTTTGGGCGCCCCATCGCCCGCTTCCAAGCGGTTCAGCACTTGATCGCGCAGCTCGCCGCCGAGGTGGCAGCAGTCAGTGTGGCCGCAGAAGCCGCCACCCACGCAGAGCAACGCGGCTCACACCTCGAAGCCGCGATCGCCAAGGCGAGATCGAGCGAAGCGGTCGAGAAGGTCGCGCGTA
>JANQPS010001359.1 GCA_028285365.1 Thermoanaerobaculia bacterium
CGGCGCCAATCTGGTCGAGGATCGTTCGCGAGTCGTGTCGAGTCGCCGTCGCAAAAGCGATCCGGCAGGGGAAGTTGGCTTTGATGGTCCCCGTCAAGACGTCGACGGACGGCCGCTGGGTCGCCACGATCAGGTGAATCCCCACGGCCCTCGCCATCTGCGCGAGTCGCGCGATCGACGTTTCGACCTCAGACGACGACACCATCATCAGGTCGGCGAGCTCGTCGATGATGATCACGTAGTAGGGCAACGGTTTGAGATTGTCGAGGCTCTCCAACTCGCTCGACTCGTCCTCGTCTCGCAGTGCCAGGCGCTTGCGGACCTCAGGATCGCCGATCGCCTGGTTGTAGAAATCGATGCTCCGGACGTGGACCTCGGCGAGCAACCTGTAGCGCCGCTCCATCTCGGCCACCGCCCAGCGAAGAGCATTTGCTGCCTTCTTCGGCTCGACGACGACCTCCGTCTTGAGGTGAGGGATCTCGGAGTACACCCCGAGCTCGATGCGCTTCGGATCGATGAAGATGAACTGGACGTCGTCGCGGGTGGAGCGATACAGGATCGACGTGATCATCGACTGGAGGCCGACGCTCTTGCCGGCGCCGGTGGCGCCCGCGACCAGCAGGTGAGGCATGGCCTTGAGATCGCAGAAGTAGGGCTCGCCCTGGAGATTCGTGCCGAGAGCCATGAGCAGAGGAGAACCGCCGGGAGCGCTGAACGTCGACTCGGAGAAGAGCGGTCCCAGCCGGATGATCGAGCGCTTCTCGTTGGGAACCTCGATACCCAGGGTCGATCGGCCAGGCATGCGGTCGATTCGAATGGCTTCGGCCTTGAGCGACAGGGCCAGTTCGTCCTGAAGGTTGACGATCTGACTGACCTTGACGCCCGGCGCTGGCTTGAACTCGAACAGGGTCAGAACAGGTCCAGGTGAGATCCCCTCGATCTCGCCTTCGACACCAAATTCGGCGCAGCGATTCTTGATCACCTCGCCAAGCTGGATCAGGGCATCCTCCGACAGACTCATCTGATCCTGTTCGAGGTTCAGGAGATTGGCAGGCGGCAGCGTTCCTGGTTTGGGTGGGTCCGAGAGCTTGAGCTGCCCCTTCGAACGAGGCTTGCTCGGAGACGTCTTGGAGCGCTTGGCCCGCCGCTTCTTGGGCGCAGGCGCACGTGGCTCCTCTTCGGGCGCTGCCGACACCACGTCGCTGGCCACCACATCCGGGGTCTGCCGGGCCACGACGCGACGCACCCCGAAGCCTCGGTCACCACTGCGCTCCTTGACCCTGACCGGACCCGCAGTCCTCGTCACACCAGAAGACGAGCCCGTACCATCCAGGACGAGCGAGTCGAGACCGTCCTCATGGTCGAGCGACTCGTCGAAATCATCGTCTGGATCGTCGTGGGCCATTTCGCGGTTGCGTTCCACGTACTTGCGCAAGACCTGCTCGCGGGCCTTCTCTTTGGCGCGCCGCTCGCGCCGGCGCGCATGCACCAGTCGCAACGCCTGAAGACGGTCGCGCAGCCGATCCCAGAACGAGGTCAGCAGCTCTTCGAGGCTCGACTGGACCAGCAGTGTCACGCCAACCAGCATGACGCTACAGATCACCAACATGCCGCCAACGAGGCCGAGTCGGTCGCGGAGCAGACCTCCGACGAACACCCCGATCGCGCCACCGGCCTGGAGATCGCCTCCCCACCAAGGCAGTCGCTCGAAGACGAGAAAAAACAGCGGCGGCAGCGACATCAGGAACAAGACTGCTCCGAGTCCGCGGCCCACCACCGACTCGTGTTCTCGGGAGCGCAGTCGACTCCACGCCGCTGCGATCAAAAGGACCGGTGCCAAAAGGACCGGGAGACCAAACAGGCCAAACGCCAGTGCCGAGATTTCGGATCCCACCGGGCCCACGAGATTTCGTCGCGCCTCCGGCTCCGTAGCCTGGTAGAAGAGGCTGGGGTCCCGCGTGTTGTGACTGATCAGCGAGAGCAGGAGCAAGAGGCCCACGCAGAGCAACAGGAGACCGAGGAGCTCGCGCCCCTTGCTCCGCGGCACCAATCGGTCCCAAGCTTTGATGTCAGAACGCGCAATCACTCATAAATCCTACCAAGACAAGAGGTTATTGGCGACGAGAGAGGGCCGGACGAGGGCTCGCCGGACACCTCACGATCGTGGCTCGCCGCCATAAGTGACGTTCGGTCTCCATCGAGCGGGAGCCCCGTCGCCTCACTCGCCGTCGCCTCGCTCGACAGTGCGTCGAGCAGCGTACGCAACCTGCAGACGCTCGAGCTCCTCGACGGCGAGATGTTGGGCTCTCGCGCCGGGGTCGATCTCGGCGGCGGCGAGAACCTCCTGGGCCAATGGCCGTCCCCAGGCGCGACCCAGCGAGTTGGCGATCGTCTTGCGCCGATAGTGAAACGCCGCTCGAACCACGCTCTTGAGCTCGTGCCAGCTGTCTTTGGCCGGCGTGATCTCCAGACCGACCATACCGCCATCGACCTTTGGTCGGGGGCGAAAGTCCCGCGCGGCAATGGTGCCCAACGCGCGAGGCTGCGTGCGCGTCTGAACCATGACGCTCAGGGCACCGTAGTCCGAATCCCCCGGCGCAGCCGTCATCCTGGCCGCAACCTCTCGTTGGACGAGAAAGGCAGCTCGCACGGTGGTCTTGCACTCGTCGAGCAGCTTCTCCAGGAAGGCGGTGGCCACTCCGTAGGGTAGGTTGCCGGTGACGCGCGCTCCTCCCTGGAGGTGTCCGAGACTGAGCGCCATGCAATCGCCGATGACGAGCTGGGTTCCACGACCAGTTCGAGCCCCGAGCCGTAGACCCCACGCCGGATCCAGCTCCACCGCGATGACGCGACGCGCGCCGGCCTCCTGCAGGAGAGTGGTCAGCGCACCGTCTCCCGGACCAACCTCCAAGACGCCGTGACCCTCGGGCGCGAGAAACTCGACCATGGGTCGAGCCAGCCTCGGCCGCCGCAGATGATTCTGGCCCAACGCTCGAAGGAAGGCCGGTCTTCGGGTCTCAGTCGAGGCCAACCGGGACGCTGGGCCCTTGGACCTCGCCGGTGCCGCTGGACGTCTTCGAGACATGTTCCGACCTCGCTGCCACGTCGGGCGAGGCTGGAACATCGAACGACGACCGTCGAACTCCACGCCACCGCTTTGCTACACTGACATGTTAACCACGGCGGTACCCTGTGTTCACGAAGCACCAAGACGTCGCACAGGATTTCACCAAGATTCCCTGGGAACGTCACCCGGATCGCCGCAGGATCTCAGAACACCTCGGTCACTCGTCCTTCTATCGACCTCCGCTCGCTTCGCTAACTCGGCACGGCCCACCAGCCACCGTTATCCCCATCGAGCGCGAATCGGCATGAAGACTGAGATCCACTACCTCGAGCCGTCACGCCTCGAGACCTTCCTGAGCCGCAAGCGCCGTGCTGATGGCGACTTACCGAGCGAGACCAGCCTGGCGGGCCACCTGGTCGAGATCCTCTCGAAGGCCAACGAGTTCGTTCCGTCGGAAGCCGGCTCGATCCTTCTCGACAATCCCTACGAAAGAACCCAGCACTCGCTCACGTTCATCGCGGCCTTCGGCGAAAAGGCGGAGGGCCTGGTCGGCAAAACGCTGTCGATAGAACAGGGGATCGCCGGACATGTCTACCGTTCGGGCTCGTCGTACGTGACTCCCAACGCCCAAGAGGATCAGCGCCACTACTCCGAAATCGACCGCGAGACGGACTTTCGGACCGAGTCACTCATCGCGATCCCGATCCGCCTCGGTGATCGAGTCTGCGGCGTCCTCGAGCTGATTCGCAACGAGTCGTTCACCCAGCGCAACCTCGAGCTGCTGGAGATCTTCGCGAGCTACATCTCCATCTCCATCCAGAACGTGCTCGACGCTCGGATGGCGCACGCGATCGCAAGACAGGACAACCTCACCGGGCTCTACAACGATCGCTATCTCCACGTTGCGGTGCTCGAAGCCGTGACGGACTGTGCGCAACGAGGCGTCGATCTCGGCCTGATCTTCGTCGATCTCGACTACTTCAAGCGGGTCAACGACAGCCACGGACATCTGGCAGGCAGTCAGGTGCTCCGCGAGATCGGCCGGCTTCTCAAAGAGGCGACCGCAAACATCGGATTCGTGGCTCGCTACGGCGGTGACGAGTTTGTGGTGGTCCTTCCCGAGGCGCCCCTGGACCGGAGCGTCGAAGTCGCAGAGGCGATTCGCACCCGAATCGAAGAGCACACTCTGTGTGCTACGGCCGGCGACATCTACCCGGTGGCGCTTCATCTGCGTGGCCAAACCGCGTCGCTAGGCGTAGCGAGCCTGCAGCGTCATACCTCCAGTCAAGACGACGCTGAGACCGCCAAGACGACTCTGCTTCACCTGGCCGACTCGGCGATGTACGTGGCCAAGGAGACCGGACGCAACCGCACCGCGATCGCCGGCGAGCCGGTGGCACGCAGCGCACCTCGGGGCGTCATCCAGGTCCGCTGAACAGGACCAAATGAAGCCCTCCAACGGGCTCATTGAGTCCGTTGACCATCTCAGCACGCCGCTGCTACCCTGCAACCGAGCGGCCCGTTGGCAGTACACAACGCTTCTGTGCGACGGCTGATGCGCTCGAGAACTCGAGTCTCGATCCGACGAGTCCCAAGAGGGCCTCGCTCGTTCTGGACAGGTTGCCACGACGGCGGCGCAGAACGCTCCCCCGTCCCCACCCGGTCACGACCAGCTCGCTACCCGACGAGCCATCTGGAGATACGTGATGTCGACCAGCAAGACCAGCACGCTCACCTTCTCGCCGTCCGAAGTCCACGAAGTCCTGGGCCGCCACATCCTCGCCGACGGCTACGGAATCGTCCTCGACCTCGACAAGAGCCAAGGAGCTCTCCTGTACGACTCACTGGGCAACCGCGAGATCCTCGACTTCTTCACCTGCTTCTCGACCGTACCGCTCGGCTACAACCCTCCGGGACTCACCGACCCGGACGTCAAGGCCAAACTGGTCAGGGCTGCGGTCAACAAGCCTTCGAACTCCGACCTCTACACGCCGGAGATGGCGGAATTCGTGGCGACGTTCGCGCGCACGCTCCCCGAATCACTGAGCCACCACATCTTCTTCATCAGTGGCGGCGCGCTGGCAGTCGAGAACGCGATGAAGGCGGCCTTCGACTGGAAACACCGCAAGAACGAGGCGGCGGGTCGCGGCAACCTCGGCGACCAGATCATCCACTTCCGCGAAGCGTTCCACGGTCGCAGCGGCTACACGCTCAGCGTGACCAATACCGATCCGGCCAAGACGCAATTCTTCCCCAAGTTCGATTGGCCTCGCATCACCAACCCGAAGCTCAGCTTTCCTCTGACCGAGGAGGGTCTCGAACACACGCTACGGGCCGAGGATCAGGCGGTCGAGGAGATCAAGCAGGCGTTGGTCGACAATCGCCACGACGTCGCCGCCATTCTGATCGAGCCGATCCAGGGAGAAGGCGGAGACAATCACTTCCGACCGGAATTCCTACAGACCCTGCGCACGATCGCGGACGAGAACGAGATCCTGCTGATCTTCGACGAGGTTCAGACCGGCTTTGGCGCCACGGGTAAGTGGTGGTGCTTCGAGCACATGGGGATGGAGCCCGATCTCGTGGCCTTCGGGAAAAAGACGCAGGTTTGCGGAATCGCCGCGTCGTCGCGTCTCGACGAGGTCGAGTCCGTGTTCAGCGTCTCGAGTCGAATCAACTCCACCTGGGGCGGCAATCTGGTCGACATGATGCGCTCGCGCTACATCGTCGAGATCATCGAGCGCGAGGGCCTGCTCGAGCAGGCGCGAGTGACCGGTGAGCGACTCCTCGACGGCTTGCGTACGCTGGAGCAGCGTTTCGAAGGCAAGGTCACCAACAGCCGCGGACTGGGACTGTTTCTCGCCGTCGATCTGCCCGACAACGAAGTGCGGGGACGGGCGCTCGACAAGATGCTCGACAACGGCCTGCTGGGGCTGGCGTCCGGCACGCGGTCGATCCGCTTCCGACCACCTCTCGTGGTCGACGAGAAGCTCGCCGATATCGGTCTCGAGCGCCTCGAGAGCGCCCTGAACGACGTTCTCTAGTGGGACTGGAACACGGTTGAGCTCGGCGACAGGAGTCAGCCTGCCGAACCCAGCCTGCCGGCCGAAGGGTCGGCGGCTGGCTGTCTTCAAGTCCGAGAACAATCGTCACCGAGCACCCGGCACCCCGTCGACTCGACGGGGCGGGGCCGACAAGGCGCAGGGCTCGTCGATCAACCTCGAGAGGTCCGCAACGTCGAAGGCCGATGGCATCGATTCCAGAGCGGGAAACGCCGCCAGATCGACGCTGGCAACAGTCGTTCGCCACGGACGCCGCTTGAACGCGTAGAGCGACAGCGACGTCTCCGTACTCGAGTCGAGCTCCAGGATCAGTCTCCCACGCTCTCCGGCCGCGACCTCACGACGGTCGAGCGAGCGCCAGGCCGAAACCAGGGAAGCGCGCCAGCCCAGCGGAATCGTCTCCTCGTTCTCCAGGCGATGGACGGCGGCAGTCACCATCTCCCATTGGAAATCGAGTCTGTCAGCCGTCATGACCCGCGGATCAGCGAGCAGTGCACGGCTCATCGAGTTCACGTCGACGACTCTCGGAAACTGTTGCCTCGCGAGCGCCAGCGGCGCGAACGGATCTCGAGGATCGAGGGAGCAGGCCTGCTTCAGGGCTGCCTTCGATTCGGTCTTGCGCGCTGCCGCGTGGAGCTTCGTTCCAGCAACGAGCCAAAGTGACGACAGTCCATGCGCGGCCTTTGCACCCGACAGGGCATGCTCAGCTGCAGCTCGAGGCTCAGGTTCGAGGAGGGCGAGGTGCAGCCGGTAGAGCGGCATGTACGGATCGAGCTCCTGAGCCTGCTCCAAGAGGCGTACACGCTCCTGCGCGATCTGCGAAGGTGACACCGACGGGTCCCCGGCGAGGCGTACAGCTCGATCGAACAGGGCGTGAGCGCTCAGCTTCGGAGCCACGACCACCACGACGAGCGCGACCCACGGGGTGAGGGCCCAGCGAGTGGCTGGAGTCCACTCATCGTCGCGCTCCGCCAGCACGGCGCCGACACCTACAGTGAGGGCCACGTAGAGACCCGCGATGTCGAACCAGCCGGCAACGAGCGACGCAGCCAAAAGTGGCGACAGCAGGAATCGAGCCCAGCCTCCGTCCTTCCAGAGCAAGAAGACCACGAGCAGCACCATCGCGACCAGACCTAGGATCCCCGTCTCGAAGGACAGGTCGAGCGGCAACGAATGGAAGTCCGTCACCACCTGATCAGCGACGAGCGCGGGCGAAACGACGTCGAGGTACTGTCCGGCCAGCCACGAGGACCCACCAGGACCCGCTCCCAGGAGAGGACGCTCCGCCAAGCCAGCAATCGCTGCCTGCAGGTAGTCCCACCGGGCGCCGAACGAGGCATCACGCCCTGTTGCAATCGACACGATTCTCGGCAACAGCGCGGCCAGAACGAGAACGCCGACCCCGAGGAGCGTCAGCTCTCGACTGCCGAACCGCCCCTCGGAGGTGTCCGCGCTACGGTCCTCGCCGCGAGGCCGCAGCGTCACCCAGGACCCGATCAGCAGCACCATGAGGCCGAGTCCTCCGGCGAGCGACCTCGTGAGTAGGACGGCGACCACTGCCAGGCTCACGGCAGACCCGGCGAGCCACCCGGTCCACCCACGATCACGCAGCAAGGAACAGGCGATCGGCAAGACTCCGAGCAACCACAGAGCCTGAAGATTGTGATGCCCTAGCGGCAAAGCGACCCTGAGCTCATCCTCGGCGGCACAGCAGACGACGTCGAACGCGGCCAGCAGCCCCCAAGACGCAACCAACCCCAGAACAGCGGCCACGGCCACGAGGCCGAGTCTTCGGGCTCCCTCATCGGGCCAGCATCTCACTACACCAGCCGGAGCGAGAATCACCAACGGTCCAACGAGGACCGCCCATTCTCCTGCTCGAGGAACGAGCGACACAGCCCACGAGATCGTCAGGACTAGCCAAGGCAACCACGCCGCCGCCAGTGCCACCGGCGCCGAGTAGCGGGCCCCGAGCCGCAAGGGATCGCGCCAGTGCGCGGCTCCCAACGCTGCCAGTACGAGCCATACCAGGAGGCTCCCCAACGCTCCCGACGCACTCGCACCCGACCAGAGGCCGCCGAATCCGAAGGCGGTCGTCAAGAGGGCAAGCGCCGGAACCAGGGGAACCAGGGACCTCACGCCACGTGTCCGAGCGGCGTGGTCTCGAGCCGGATTTCGCAAGGCCGTCGGCAGCTTGCCATGATCAGCTATCCTAGCGACGCTTCTCTTCGCCTCGCTGCCCAATCACGGACCGTCACGACGTCGACGGCCAATTCCATGCACCGAGGCCACCACCGTGCTCGCAAGCGTCGCACGCCGACGAGCGAGCTGGCGGTTGCGGTTCAAACCGGCTCTCGCTCGGTCCCTGTGACCAGGGCCGACCACGTCGACTCCGACATCGACTCGTGCGAGCGACTGTTCCACTTCCAGCGATCCGTTCCGACCACGGTCGAGGACATACAAGGACACCCTGCACCATGACAACGCACACAGAAATTGCACAACAAGTCCTCAGCGGACTTGGTATCACCGACCTCGAATCTGCCGCTCTCGCAGGTGACTGGCTGGAGACGACCGGCGACGTGGTCCAGTCGATCGATCCGGCGACTGGCCAGCCACTCGGCCAGATCCGACTTGCCGACGCCGACGACTACGAGCGCGTCGTCCAGGTCACCCAGGAGGCTTTCAAAGCCTGGAGACAGTGGCCGGCGCCGCGACGCGGCGAAGTGGTTCGCACCCTGGGCGAGTTGCTCCGTGAGCACAAAGACGATCTCGGCAGTCTCGTCAGCCTCGAGGTCGGCAAGATCAAGAGCGAAGGGCTCGGTGAGGTCCAGGAGATGATCGACATGGCGGACCTGGCCGTTGGTATGTCGCGTCAGCTCTACGGCAAGAGCATGCACTCCGAGCGGCCCGAGCACCGCATGTACGAGCAGTGGCATCCCCTGGGGCCAACCGGGATCATCACGGCCTTCAACTTCCCGGTGGCGGTCTGGGCATGGAACGCCATGGTGGCCGCCGTGGCCGGCAACTCGATGATCTGGAAGCCGTCGCTCAAGGCACCGCTGACCGCGTTGGCCGTCAGTCGACTGGCGTGCGAGGCGCTCGAGCGCCATTCCGCCCCGCCGATCTTCAATCTCATCATGGGGAGTGACGCTGAGATCGGAGAGCGTCTGAGCGGTGATCGTCGGCTGCCGCTGATCTCCGCCACCGGCTCGGTCCGCATGGGCCGTCGCGTCGGCCAGGTAGTGGCCGGCCGCCTCGGTCGCTCGCTCCTCGAGCTCGGTGGCAACAACGCCATCGTCGTCATGGACGACGCCGATCTAGACCTCACCCTCAGGGCCGTGGTCTTCGCCGCCGTCGGCACGGCCGGTCAGCGATGTACGACGTGCCGCCGCCTGTTCGTCCACAGGTCAGTGGCCGACACGCTGCGCCAGCAGATCGCTGCCGCTTTCTCGAGCCTCGCGATCGGCGATCCGATGCAGGATCGGGTGCTCGTCGGTCCGCTGATCGATCAGGAAGCGGTCGACAACATGCAGAAAGCCCTCGTCGAGGCCCAGGAACAGGGCGGCAAACTCCTCTGCGGAGGAGAGGTGATCGAGGGTGACGGTTACTTCGTACGGCCGGCGCTGGTCGACGCTCGAGCAGACATGGCAGTGACCTGCGAAGAGACCTTTGCACCGATCCTCTACGTGATCGAGTTCGACGAGCTGGAAGAAGCGATCGCTGCTCACAACGCCGTTCCGCAAGGTCTGTCGTCGGCAATCTTCACCCGCAACCTCCAGAACGCCGAACGTTTTCTCGCCGCGACTGGCAGCGACTGCGGCATCGCCAACGTCAACATCGGAACCTCAGGTGCCGAGATCGGTGGCGCCTTTGGCGGCGAGAAGGACACCGGCGGCGGTCGCGAGGCAGGTTCTGATGCCTGGAAGACCTACATGCGTCGTCAGACCTGTACCATCAACCACAGTGACGAGCTGCCGCTGGCACAAGGTGTCGAGTTCGACATCGCAAGCTGACGAGCTTCCCTTTCAAGAGTCACAAGCCGGAGAATCGAGCATGATCCACCACACCCGGTCCTACGTGTTGATGACGGCGCTGCTCATTCTGAGCGGAGCATTGGGTATGGCCTCCGCGAACGACAACTGGCCGCAGTGGCGCGGACCGAGCGGAACGGGCGAAGCCGAGGGTAATCCACCGATCGAATGGAGCGAGGACAAGAACGTTCTCTGGAAGACCCCGCTGCCCGGTCTGGGGATCTCCACCCCGGTCTTGTGGGGAGACCTCATCGTGCTGACGTCGGCTGTCGACACGGGTAAAGACCCTGCCGGCAAAACGAGTGATCCCGATCGCTCGGGGCGTCGACCTGGGAACATCCACGACTGGATCGTGGTCGGCTTCGACCGGGCGACTGGCCAAGAACGCTGGCGCACCAAGGTCGCGACCGGAGTACCCCACGAAGGCGACCACATGCACTCGACGTGGGCCTCCAACTCTCCGGTTACCGACGGCGAACGGATCTACGCCTACTTCGGCTCCATGGGGCTCTTCGCTCTCGATCTAGAAGGCGAGATCCTCTGGGAACGTGAGTTCGGCACCATGCTCAAGAGCAACGAGTTCGGAGAAGGAGCCTCGCCGGCCATCTTCGACGGCAAGCTCGTCGTCCAGTGGGACCACGAGGGAGAGTCGTTCATCGTTGCTCTGGATGCAGCGACCGGCGACGAGATCTGGCGCCAGGAGCGCGACGAGAAGAGCACGTGGTCGAGCCCGCTCATCGTCGAGACGGAGCGCGGTCCCCAGGTCGTGACGAACGCCACAGCCAATATCAGGAGCTACGATCTGAACACAGGCGAGCTGCTGTGGTGGACGACGGGCATGACCGACAACGTCATTCCGACACCGGTTGCGCACGACGGCGTTGTCTACGCGATGAGCGGCTTCATGGGTTACGCCCTCGTTGCCGTCGATCTCAGCCTCGCAGAAGGCGACATCACCGGCACCCCCGCGGTCTTGTGGACCTACGACCGCGACACTCCCTACGTCGCCTCCCCACTGCTCTACAGAGACAAGCTCTACTTCTTCAAGAGTCTGACGCCGATCCTCACGGCGTTCGACGTCAAAGAGGGCAAGCCCACTTTTGGACCGCTGCGCATGGAAGAGCTGGGGAATGCCTATGCCTCTCCCGTCGGCGCAGCAGGGCGCATCTACTTCCTGGGACGCAAAGGCGCCGGCGTCGTGATCGATGCGGGAAACGAGTACGAGATCCTGGCAGTCAACCAGCTGGACGACTCGTTCGACGCTTCACCGATGATCGCGGGAGACGTCCTGTACCTGAGGGGCCGCAAGTCGCTCTACGCCATCGGCGCCGGATCGAATTGAGTCAGCACTCGTCGGATGCAGCACACCGGGCCGCGGAGTGCCTCCTCTCGGCCCGGGTCGAGCGGGTACCACTCGAGACCTTTCCACCAGGTCTCGAGCCCCAAGATCTCGAGACCGCCTACGCAATCCAGGAGGCCAGCCTCGCAGACATTCTCGACTCGATGGGAGGGGGACGCGTCGTCGGCTACAAGATCGGCTGCACGAGCGCCGCCGCCAAGGAACTCCTCGGGCTCGACAGCCCTTTTGTCGGCCGCCTGCTCTCTCCAAAGCTGCACGAGAGCCCGGCGCAGCTCGAGGCCTCGACGTTTTCGATCCGCGTCATCGAGCCGGAGGTCGCCTATCGACTCGGCCGCCCGCTTCCGGCGAGTGGTGGACCTTACGACGCGAGCGCGGTCAAAGAAGCGGCGGTCGGCGTCATGGGCTCGATCGAAGTCGTCGACACGCGCTACGCCGATTGGGTCGGCGCCGGAGGCTTTCGGCTGATCGCCGACAACGGATCGGCTGGCGCCTGGGTGGCGGGCGCCGAAGACGCCAACGTCGACGTGATCGACGCCGAGAACCAGGAGGTGAAGGTCACCCTGTTTCGCGACGGCGCGGCCGTCGATCACCAGGTCGGCAGCACAGGAGCCACGCTCGGTAGCTCCCTGAACTCTCTGGCCTGGCTAGCCAACGAGCTCAATCGACAAGGACATGAGCTCGGGGAAGGCGACCTCGTCACCACTGGCACCACGACCCAAGTACTGCACGCACAGCCAGGCGACCGAGTCGTAGCCGACTTCGGACCGCTGGGTGGTGTCACCGTCGAGTTCGACTGAGATCAGTCCCGACGAGGCCGGAGCTTCAGCCTGCTGACGTTCACTGGTCAGTGGCTGGTCACAGCCTCGAATAGCTGCGCCGACGGCAGGGCCGATCCTGGCACCCGCGCTCACCCGGCTCGAAGGCTCTGCCGAGCACTGGCCTCAGCTTCCGACGGCGTCGGGCTTCTTGTTCCGAGAGAAGAACAGATCGGGCGCCTCACGAAAGCACGTCCAGAGGATGCCGAGTGAGGTCAGGAAGGCCTTGAGTCCGGTGCGCTTGATCTCGGCCGAGTCGTCGCCGACTTCGGGATACCCCTTCTCGTCCGCCTTGACCGTCTCCCAGTTCTTGAAGAGGCGTCCCCATGGACTGGAGAGTACCTCTCGCATCTGCTTCTTGGCCTTGAAGGGGTACCAGAAGGTGTCGTGGTACAGAACGCTCGCGATGTAGGCCCATGGCGCCAGTACCGTCTTGAGCGACCATTCGATCGGTTTCTTGAGCGGCCCCCAGTAGATCTTGTGCTGCATCCTCGAGGCGAAGGTCATCTTCCGAAACGGCCCCACAAAACCCCATTTCTCGGTCGCAGCGTCCTCATCACCGACGATCTCCACGTCCTTGAGATCTCCACAGCCCAACCCGAGCTCATGGGCTCGGCGGATGAACAGGAGTTCGAGGGGATCGAAACCCATCAATCGTGCCGCGACCGCGTCGATGGCCACCTGGTCGGAGCTCGCCAGGATCACGTTCTTCGCGTGCGGAATCATGCAGCGCGGACCTGGGCCGTCGCCGGCGAAGGTGCCGTCCATGACCGCAAAGACTCCTTTGTGGATCTTCTTCTGGATCATGAGGAGATCGACCAGGGTCTCGTGGATCACCGGATGGGTCCAGTGGCGGTGCTCGTTGAGCAGTCCCCCAAAGGCGTTTTTCATGGCTCCCGTCGTCGTCGTGAAGACGTGAGTCTTCACCGTCGGCATGTGGATGATGTTCTCACCCAAGAACCGCTTGGGAATGTGAAAACCCTTCGGGTAGACATCGTTGAGGACCAGGAAGTCGTCGGCCAGGTCACCTACGGCTTCACGCACCGTCATCCACTCTTCGCCTTCATAGAGGTGAACGTTGCGCAGGCCGTGCTCCTCGACGACGTTGACCTGCTTGTTCTCCCGCTCACCCAGGCGGGCGTCGATGACCACGGTCCGGTTGTGGCAAGCGTGGATCAGGTCGCGGTCGTAGCCGTCATCCAGCATGGTCCGAATGACCCCTTCCATCTGCCACGGCGTCGTCGAGCTGCCCGGATAGAAGAAGTGCCAGGAGATGTTGATCTTGAGAGCAGTATCCGCGGAGGGGTCGACCGTCTCTTGGTACTCGGCAAGATGAAGGAGGCGACGATAGTCCTCCAGAACGGTAGACGGTTGCGTTCGCAGAATGGCGACTTTGGAATGGCTCATGATCGTGAGTGACTCACTGGTTTTGATGACTCATCGTGACTCATCGGGGATGAAACGGGCTCGAGGCAGCTCTGGAGCTTCGCCAATCCGAGCCTTTCAGGCTCACCGAGCACATAGGACAGGTGGTCGCCGAGGTAGGACGAGACTCTCGAAGCTTCCAGTCCACGCTCTGCGGCTAGTTCTCGCGAGAGAGTCTCGAGCGACGACAGACCGTAGCGCAAACTGCTCTTGAGATAGAACTCGAGATCGGGAAGGGTCGAGCTTTTGGCGAAGGCCCACAAGCTGAGCACGAGGGGAAACCCTGTCTTGCGCTTCCAGAGCTCTACCAGATCGATCACGAAGAGATCGTCAGGGGCATCCGCCGACAGCAAGGCGTCACTGGTCATCAGGACGGCGTCGGCACCCGGGTCATCCGGGGACTCGTGCCAAGGTGCCGGGCGCAGCTCACGCCCCAAGGAGTCGCGCACGACGAGGTGAGCCAGGTCACTGGCCCATGAAGCGACTCGCTCCGTGTCGACGCTCTTGATGTCTTCGAACGGAACGTGACTCTGCAAGACCAGCGTCTGGGCGTGAGCTGCTGCGCAGATGTCTCCGACCACGTCCAGCTCGCGACGACTCACGGCACCGCTTGCTAGAGGTTCCTGTTCAGTCTGTCGATCACGCAGGTAGGAAGCTGCCGGCACCAGTCCGACCTCGACCTCTCCCTGGAGCAGCAGCGGCACGATTCGCTCGGCGGAGTACTCCACCGGTTGAAACAGTCCCTGATGATGGCCTTTGAGAAAGCTCCACACCAAGGGACGACTGTCCAGCTCCCTTGGGATCGCCAGGCGCACTTTAGGCACCTAAGCCTCCAACTCGACACATGAACATGACAAGAGAACTCAGAATAGAAGCGCAGCTGGTAGCCGGGCAAACGGCGTGGGGCGAGGCGCCCGTCGAACGCAAGACTATCGTCGGGCCAGAAGGTTGCAAATAGCCGAGGGCGTCAGCGGCCGATCCGAACCCTTACCCGATCTACTTCGACATTGCGTTCAGGAAGTCGGCGTTGCGTTTGGTCTTCGACAGCTTGTCGAGCAAGAGCTCCATGCTCTCGACAGTCGACAGCGGGTTGAGGACCTTGCGGAGCACCCACACGCGTCGCAACTCGTCTTGAGGCATCAGCAGCTCCTCCTTGCGCGTCCCGGACTTGTTGATGTCGATCGCCGGGAACACGCGCTTGTCGACGAGCTTGCGGTCGAGGTGGATCTCGCAGTTACCAGTTCCCTTGAACTCCTCGAAGATCACGTCGTCCATGCGACTGCCGGTGTCGACCAACGCCGTCGCGATGATGGTCAGGGAACCACCACCTTCGATGTTGCGCGCCGCTCCGAAGAATCGCTTCGGTCGATGGAGCGCATTGGCGTCGATACCACCCGACAGGACCTTTCCTGACGGCGGCTGGACGGTGTTGTAGGCCCGTGCCAACCGAGTGATCGAGTCCAGCAGGATGACGACGTCCTTCTTGTGCTCCACCAGTCGCTTCGCCTTCTCGATGACCATCTCGGCAACCTGCACGTGGCGGGTGGCCGGCTCGTCGAAGGTCGACGACACCACCTCACCCTGGACGGACCTCTCCATGTCCGTGACTTCCTCGGGACGCTCATCGATGAGCAGAACGATCAGCACGGCTTCCGGGTGGTTCTCGGCAATCGAACGCGCGATCGACTGGAGAAGCATGGTCTTACCGGTACGTGGCGGTGCCACGATCAGCGCTCTTTGCCCTTTGCCCATCGGGGTGATGAGATCCATCACCCTCGACGACATGTCCTCCGGCATCTCGAGACCCAGGCGTTCTTCGGGATACAGCGGGGTGAGATTGTCGAAGAAGATCTTGTTGCGAACGACCTCGGGATGCTCGAAGTTGACCGCTTCGACCTTGATCAGCGCGAAGTAGCGCTCACCCTCTTTGGGTTGGCGCACCTGTCCCGAAACCGTGTCACCGGTGCGCAGATCGAACCGTCTGATCTGGCTCGGACTGACGTAGATGTCGTCCGGCCCCGGCAGGTAGTTGTACTCCGGAGCTCGCAAGAATCCGAAGCCGTCAGGAAGACACTCCAGAACACCTTCCGCGAAGATCAGACCGCTCTGTTCCGTTTGTGCCTGCAGGATCTTGAAGATCAGCTCCTGCTTGCGCATACCGGTCATGCCTTCGACACCGAGGTCCTTGCCGACCTCGGTCAACTCGGCGATGTTCATCTCTTTGAGCGCGCTGATGTCGAGAGCGGGCTCGCGGGCTTCTTCGGGTTCTTTGGTCTGGGTCTTGGCCATGAGTGGCACTCCTCAGGTCGGAGGCTGCGGAACGGGTACCAGGCGGGGGAGTTGCCTCGATCCGTTCAGCGGTGGGACCGCGCAGTGGCGGTAATGGGAAGTGATGTTGCTCGGGTCAGTTCAGTTCGAATGTCTTCCAGAGGTCGTCGAGGCCCTCCCCTGTGTGAGCCGAAACGGGCACGACAGCAACTCTGTCGCTCAGCCCGAGATTCTTGGCGATGCCTGACAGACACCGCGCTCGCTTGTTGCGTGAGATTCGGTCGATCTTGGTCGCAGCGACGACCAAAGGCAGGTCCAGAGATTCGAAGTACTCGATAGCCTGCGCGTCGAGTGGAGAGCCTTCGATCTTAGCATCCACCAAAAGGACGACCAGGATCCGGTCTCCCGAAGACTGCAGGTAGCCGTCGATCAGGCGTGCCCACGCCTCACGCTCCTTCTTCGAGGCCTTGGCATAACCAAATCCTGGCAAATCTACGAAATAGAACCTCTCGTTGATCAGAAAATAGTTCACCGCCCGCGTCCGTCCCGGGGTCGAGCTCGTTCGCGCCAGCCCGTTTCGTCGCAGCATCTTGTTGATCAGACTGGACTTTCCCACGTTGGACCGTCCCGAGAACACGATCTGGGGGCGATCGTCACGGACAAAGTCGCGGGCTCGATGAGCCCCGATGGTGAAGTCAGCAGACTTGATCTTCATGTCTCTTGGACAACTAGGTGATGAGGTGAAGGCGAGGCTACCAGCCAACTGGCTCACGACATGTGTCGACCGGTGTCGACCGCTGATCCATCACAGCCCCGAGGTCGGCAAGCCGTCACGAATCCGAACCGACCCGTGATTCGCTCCTCGCAGTCTGACGACTGTGATCAGCGTTGCCAGCTCCGCCCCTACCCTCTTCAGCCTGTCCTCGCCAGCCAGCCCTCGCCAGCCTGTCCTCGCTAGGTTCGAGGTACCCACTAGAACAGAGAGAGACGAGTCTCCCATTCCTGAACGAGGCCCTCTCGACTCCTAGAGCGACCCAGGCTGGCTACCCGCTAAATGGACAACCGTCGAGGCGACTCAGTGAGCGATGGAATCACCCTCGACCGGCCCCTCACCAGGTGCCTCGGCCCCGGGAGCTGCTACCTCGGCTTCGCCTTTGGTGAGCTTGTCCGGCGGATTGCTGAGAGCCACGGCTAGCACCTCGTCCATCGAATCGACCAGGTGAACCTGGAGGACGTCACGGACTTCAGCCGGGATCTCCTCGAGGTCTCGCTCGTTCTCTTTGGGCAGGATGATCTCGGTGATACCGACCCGATGGGCAGCCATCGCCTTGTCTTTGATTCCGCCTACCGGCAGCACCTTGCCCCGGAGCGTGATCTCACCTGTCATGGCCACGTCCTTGCGGACTGCCCGGCTGCTGATCGCCGACACCATCGCAGTAGCCATGGTGATACCTGCCGACGGGCCGTCCTTCGGGATGGCTCCCTCCGGGACGTGGACATGGATGTCGCGCTCGTCGCTGAACTCTGGATCGATATCGAGGGCGTCGGCGCGGCTGCGAAGATACGAGAGAGCAGCGTGAGCCGACTCCTGCATCACATCGCCCAACTTACCGGTCAGGATGAGCTTGCCCTTGCCCCTCATGAGGCCAACTTCGCTCTCCAGGATCTCGCCACCGACCTCCGTCCAGGCGAGGCCCGTCGCGACACCGACTTCGGATTCCTCGAGACCCCGGCGACGGCGGAACTTGTCCTTGCCGAGAAGCTCCGAGACGAGCTGGTCGTCGACGTCGAAGTTCTGATCGCCACCCTCGACGACCTTGCGCGCGAGCTTGCGGCACACCGAACCGATCTCTCGCTCCAGATTGCGAACCCCGGCCTCGCGGGTGAAGGCGTCGACGATCTTGCGAATCCCCTCGTCGGAGAAGATGATCCGATCGGATTCGAGCCCACTTCTCTCGAGCTGCTTGACGACGAGGAACTGCTTGGCGATCTCGAGCTTTTCGCTCGGCGTGTAGCCGGTGAGCTCGATGACCTCCATGCGGTCCTTGAGCGCCCCGGGAACGGTGTGCATGGAGTTCGCTGTCGCGATGAACATGACCTTGGACAGGTCGTACTCCACATCGAGATAGTGATCCACGAAGGCATCGTTCTGTTCCGGGTCCAGAACCTCGAGTAGCGCCGCTGACGGGTCGCCCCGGAAGTCCATCGACATCTTCTCGATCTCGTCGAGGAGGAACACCGGGTTGGTGGTGCCGGCCTTCTTCATCATCTGGATGATCTGACCCGGGAACGCACCGATGTAGGTCCGACGGTGACCACGAATCTCGGCCTCGTCGCGAACGCCTCCCAAAGAGAGCCGCACGAACTTACGGCCTGTCGCCGCCGCAATCGACTTGGCGAGTGACGACTTGCCGACACCTGGAGGTCCGACGAAGCAGAGAATCGAGCTCTGGGTCTTGCCGGTCAGCTGTCTCACTGCCAGGAACTCGAGGATCCTCTCCTTGACCTTCTCGAGACCGTAGTGGCCCTCGTCGAGAATCGCCTGGGCCTTCTTGAGATCACGTTGCTCGCGAGAACGTTTCTTCCAAGGCACGCTCACCAGCCAGTCGATGTAGTTGCGCGACACCGTCGACTCGGCGGACACCGGAGGCATGGCTTCGAGGCGCTTGAGCTCTTGCTCCGCCTTCTCCTTGACCTCTTTGGGCAGGCCCACGCTCTCGATCTTCTCGCGGAGCTCTTCGACCTCATCGGCACGATCGTCTTTGCGACCCAGCTCCTGGTGAATCGCCTTGATCTTCTCGTTGAGGTAGTACTCCTTCTGAGCCTTCTCCATCTGCTTCTTGACTTGCACGTTGATGCGCTTGTCGATGTTGATCTTCTCGACTTCGACGTCGAGCAGATCGTGCACGTGCTGGAGACGCTCGTAGGGGTTCAGGCGCTCGAGAAGGCGCTGCTTCTCCTGCGTCGACACCATCAGATGCGACGCCAGGGTATCGGCGAAGCGATCGGGATCGTCGAGCTTGAGGGTCGACATCAGGCTCTCGAAAGCCAGGTGATGAGACATCTTGGCGTACTGCTCGAAGAGATTGAGCAGCTTGCTCATGTACACCTGGACCTGCTCGTCAGCCGGGTAGTCGACGTCGTAGACCTCGACATCGGCTTCGAAGGCCCCGTCGGTTTCCTGCAGATCGAGCAGACGTCCACGCGACACGCCCTCGACCATGACCTTGACGTTGCCGTTGGGCAGCTTGATGTTCTGGACGACGCGCGCCACTACGCCGACGTCGAAGACGTCGTCGCGCTGGGGATCGTCGACCTTGGGATCCTGCTGGGCCACGAGAAAGATCTTCTTCTCGTTGGACACCAGGGTCCGCTCGAGCGCCAGCACCGAGCCTTCTCGTCCAACGATGAACGGAGCCATCTGATGGGGAAAGACCACCATGTCGCGCAGAGGCACGACCGGAAGGTGCAAGCGCCGGTTCTTGATGTATGTCGGAGGTGAGTCGTTGTCCATTGCGGCGTCCTGTTGTCCGGGGTCAGCCGGCTTTCTTGAATGCTGGAATCGGCTGGCAGTGTCCCCGAACGACGTCTTCGTTGATGAGCAGCTCTTTGACGTCCGTCTGAGACGGAACGTTGTACATCATCTCGAGCATCAGCTCTTCGAGAATGATGCGCAGTCCGCGCGCACCAACGTTGCGCCGAATGGCTTCTTTCGCGATCAGCTGAAGCGCGCCGTCGGTGAACTCCAGCTTGACGTTCTCGACCTCGAACATCGCCTCGTACTGACGAATGAGGGAGTTCTTCGGCTCCTTCAAGATTCGTACGAGAGCGTCCTCGTCGAGCTGCTCCAGGGTGGCGACCACCGGTAGCCGTCCGACGAACTCTGGAATGAGGCCGTACTTGATGAGATCTTCGGGTAACACCTGACTCAGGGTCGCACTGCCGGACTTCTGCTGCCGACTCTTGACCTCGGCACCAAAACCCATCGTCTTCTCGTTGATACGACGCTCGATCTCGCCCTCGAGACCGACGAACGCACCACCGCAGATGAACAGGATGTTGGTCGTATCGATCTGCAGGAACTCCTGGTGAGGATGTTTGCGGCCACCCTGAGGCGGCACGTTGCACTGGGTGCCTTCGAGGATCTTGAGAAGCGCCTGCTGAACACCCTCACCCGACACGTCGCGCGTAATCGAAGGGTTGTCGCCCTTCCGGCAGATCTTGTCGACCTCGTCGATGTAGACGATGCCGCGCTGAGTCTTGTCTTTGTCGTTTCCAGAAGCCTGGTAGAGCTTGAGGATGATGTTCTCGACGTCTTCGCCGACGTAGCCCGCCTCGGTCAGCGTAGTGGCGTCGGCGATCGTGAACGGCACCGACAGGACTCTCGCGAGGGTCTGTGCGAGCAGCGTCTTGCCCGTACCCGTCGGACCGATCAGCAAGATGTTCGACTTCTGCAGCTCGATGTCGCCGCGAGACTTCTCGGTGAAGTCGATCCGCTTGTAGTGGTTGTAGACGGCAACCGACAGCTTTTTCTTGGCCTGTTCCTGGCCAATGACGTAGTCGTCCAGAAGCTCTTTGATCTCGCGTGGTTTGGGCAGCGACGTCTCGTGCTGCTGCTCGAGCATCCGGTCCTCGGCGATGATGTCGAGACAGATGTCGACGCACTCATCGCAGATAAAGACCGTCGGACCGGCGATCAGCTTTTTGACTTCGCGCTGGCTCTTGTTGCAGAACGAGCAGCGCAGTGTCTCGTCGCCGGTTTCCTTTTTTGCCATGACGCCTCCGTAAGCCTTGCGGCGATGCTAAAGAGCCCACTTGGGGGTGTCAACTCGTGACACCCTCTGACGACAACAACGCGCGTTTGAGCCGTGTGGATTCCAGACGCGGTCGCCAGACCTGTTGGCGGGAAGCCTTTGCGCAACTCTTTCGAGCCAACTGGCTTCGCACCTCTCCATGCTCTACGAAAATGCTCTACGAACTGGTGTTGCCATCCTCTTTCGTCTGCCCTGGAATCGGCCTTCCGAAGGCCGTCTCGGGCGCGCCCGATTGGCTGCCGAAAGGACCCCAACTGCGCTGAATCCTCCAGGAGAGCGACCCGAGCGTGCCGTCGCAGCGGTGTGTCGCGCTGACACGATCCACTGAGGGCACCTTCGCAGTCCGCACCCTCGACCCTCTGCAGAAGCAAGAACCCTGCCGTCGGCCGATTCGCAAAGGCGAAAAACCGGAGTTTCTCCTCGTGCTCAGGAAGCCTCCGGGCTTGCCGATCCTGCGACTCGACGGTTCATTACCTGGTCGACCAGGCCGTACTCGACCGCTTCTTCGGCGGACAGGATCTTGTCGCGCTCGGTGTCTTGATGAAGCTCCTCTTTCGTCTTTCCGCAGTGCTCGGCGAGGATCTCGTCGATCCGATCTCTCATACGCAGAAGATCGCGCGCGTGGATGTCGATATCGGTCTGCTGTCCACCGAGTGATTGCACCCAGGGCTGGTGGATGAGCACCCGACTGTTCGGCAAGATGGAGCGCTTGCCATTGGTACCTCCGGCCAGAAGCACCGCAGCGAACGACGCAGCCTGACCCACACAAAGGGTCATGATGTCCGGTTTGACGTGCTGCATGGTGTCGTAGATCGCAAATCCCGCAGTCACCGAGCCACCCGGCGAATTGATGTAGAGCGAGATGTCGCGCTCTGGGTTCTCCGACTCGAGAAACAGCATCTGGGCGACGACCAGATTCGCCACCTCGTCATCGATGGCCCGACCGATGAAGATGATGTTGTCCTTGAGCAGCCGCGAATAGATGTCGTAGGCGCGCTCTCCGCGATTCGTCTGTTCGACGACCATTGGCACCAGCATCGTTGTCTCACTCCTGTCTGACCGCGCTCCCTCGAAGAGGCGCAGGTTCGTTCTCGGATCACTCTTCCTCGGACTCGCCCGCGGCGTCGTCCGAGCTCGTTTCGTCGTCGCTTTCTTCGGATTCCGGCTCTTCACCCAGCAGCAACCTCATCACCTTGTCGCGCCGCAGCTGTTCGCGCAGGCCGCGCAGCCTTCCAGACTCGTCCAGAGCCTTGCGAATGGCCATCGTGCTCTGGTTGTTCGCCTCCGCGACGGGCCGAAGAGCTGCCTCCACCTCTTCTTCGCTGACCGCGACACCGTCGGCTTCGGCCATCGCGTCGAGTACCAGACGTGAGTGGACCCGTTTGGCAGCCTCTGGCCCCGTCTGTTCGCCGAGAGCCTGCCAGTCGATGCCGGCGCTCTCGAGATCCACGCCTTGGCGCTGCAAACCCTCGGCATACTCGGAGAGCATCGAACGACTCTCGTGCTCGACGACGCCCTTGGGCAACTCCAGAGGGTGGCGCTCGATCAACTGGTCGACCAGGGCCTGGTGGCGTTCTTGCCCTCGCTTCTGTTGCTTCTCGAAGCGCACTCGGCCTTCGATCTGCTCACGGAGCTCTTCGAAACCAGAGAAGTCGCCGAGCTTCTTGGCCAGATCGTCGTCGAGCTCGGGCAGCTCTCGCTCCTGGACCTCGACGACCTCGATCTCGTACTCGTGTCGATGAGTCTCCTCACCGTCTTCTCCCACCGGATGCTCGCGGTCGAAGCTCGTCGTCTGACCTGCCGAGAGACCGGTCACTGCGAGGCTGAGCTCCTCCCAGACGCCGGCGTCACCGATCTCGAAGGTGACCTCCTGAGGCTCCTTCGCGGAGGCCATCGAGGCCTCGGCATCGTCACCAGCGTCACTCCCCTCGGGGTCGTCGCCTTGATCAGGAGCGGAATCCTGGTCGTCTTCCGTCACTTCGCGAATGCGCGCCTTGATCTGATCTCCATTCGCAGCATCGCGCTCGACGGTCTTGAACGTCGAAAGCTGCATACGCAGCTGCTCGAGCGCCTCCTCGACCTCGGCCTCACCCACCAGGATCTCGGCCTCCGGCAATTCGTAGTCGCGATTCTCCGACAGCTCGATGTCGGGCCGAACCTCCACCGTCGCACTGAAGATGAACGGTTCGCCCTCGGTGATGTCCACGTCGCTGATCTGCGGTTCGATCAGGGGATTGAGCGAGCTCTCGGCCTCCGCCTGCTTCCAGTAGCGCGGCACCAGTCTCTGGACGACCTCCTGCTCGACCTCGCTCCGGAACCTCTTCATCACGATGGCCGAGGGCACCTTGCCTCTGCGGAATCCGGGAAGTCTGATTTCCTTCTGGAACTCCGACACCACCCGCCGAGTCTCCGCTCGAACGGCAGGCTCGGGCACCTCGATCTTCAATTGCTTACGGCACGGGCCGACATCTTCGACCCCCACAACGACACTCATCTTCGTTCCTTCCGTGAGAGCCGATCAGCCTCGGACGTCGAGGCACGTTCTGCCCGTTTTGCCGGCACAGAACCAACTCACTGTCTCCGACGGGGTGCAGGCGGTCCGGACAGCTCCAACACGGAGCCCGGTCTCGCCCGGAGTCCACTGCCGATGATGCGTGGTCATGAGGCCATTCCTCGGCCACGAACCCAGCAGATCACTGGTGCGAAAGGGGGGACTCGAACCCCCAACCCGCAAGCGGGACTAGATCCTAAGTCTAGCGCGTATACCAATTTCGCCACTTTCGCAGCTGGTCCGTCATGTCGCCGCGCGTCGGCTCTGTAGGGCCGAACGCTCTACCCGGCGCCCGGGATCAGCGGTGGCTCTCAGCCGCCCAAGCCGACCTCAGTCGTTCTGGGACCAGATATTTGATTTCGGGATCGGAGTTCGGGGTCGTGGTGAGCCGCCTAGGAATCGAACCTAGAACCCACAGATTAAGAGTCTGTTGCTCTGCCAATTGAGCTAGCGGCCCTACGACCGAGCGAGCCACGTGGGAGTCTCGAGGATAGGTTCAACGGGATCCGACTCCTGGGCCGTTGCCGCCGTCACGTCGCCTCGCTCCTGTGACTCGTCCGCTTGCGCGGACGCAGGACTATAACACTAGCCAGCGCTCAGAGGGACGCGATGGCAACGCGGTGAGCCGAGGCGCCCGCCGAGCCATCGAACCAGGCTGCTAGCCGTTCGAGGGATCCCGATTGACACGAAATGGGGGTGGCTGCTTCGAGGAAGCCGAGGCGATGGCCCCAAGCACGCCACCAACAAACGCGAAGCGTTCCCCGCCTCCGAGTTTGCCGCAGGCAAACTCGCAAGCAACCCGAAGGGTTGCCGCGAACTACAAAGCAACCCGAAGGGTTGCCTAGCCCCCCTGCACGAAGCGGACGATTTCCAGCCGGTCTCCGCTCGAGAGGCGCACCGTAGGAAAGGTCGATCGCGCGATCACCTCGCCGTTGTACTCGATGGCGACCGTCGCCGGCTCGAGCTCCAGCTCGGCGAGCAGTTCGCTCACCACCAGTCCGTCCTGGACCTGTCGAAGCTCACCGTTGACCGTGATCTCGATGGTTGGCACCAAAACCTCGGCTGCTCGATCCTCTAGCGGCACTCCGACACCCGGGAGTCTCAGAGGAGGTACTTGAGCTCGGCACGCCCGGTCGAGCTGGCGGCCGCGATGATCAGGGCAGAGCTTCCCTGGGCGATATCGGGAATCGTGACCGGCAGCGAGACCACTCCGTCTTCTCCCGTTCGACCCGTCGCCAGGACGCGCGGTTCGCTCATGGTCGAGATCATGCGCACGATGATCTCCGCGTCCGCCACCGGATCGCCACTCCGGCTGAGGCTCGTTCGAATCTGCAGTGGCGTCGTGGCTCCGTAGCTCAGCTCAGCCTGCTCGTCGAGCTCGAGGACCAGCTGTTCTTGCTCCGACTCGGTCGCCAGGTACTCGAGGATGACCTCGTCGAGGGTGCGATCGCTGGGTTTGGCAATGGCATCCGTTACGACATCGACTTCGTCGACCTCGGCCGCCTGATCTCCGTTGGCTTCGCCAAGGAGCTCTATGACTTTCGAGTCGAACTCACCTGATCGGATCGCCGAAATCATCGAACGATGCTGGCGATCCATCATGGCTATGATGGCCTCGTTCCCCTTACCCTCCTCGAGGACCTCCGCGTAGCCAGTGCGTTTCGCCGCCAGCACCTGGCCACCCACGTAGATCAGACTCTCGATGAACGGGTTGCTCGAACCCTTGTCCTCGGTCTGGACGTGAAAGTACCGACTGTTGTGGCTGACGTCGGTGTTGTAGCCAGTGATCACGGGGAAGAGCTCGACAGTCGATGCGGACGCTGACCCATTGGGGTCGATCGAATTGCGGACGAACTCCGATTCACGGACCGCTGACAATCCATGAACGGTGACTCCGCGAACGAGAGATTCGGAGAGAAACTGCCAAGAGTCGATGAGTCGACTCTTCGCCATCCTCGATTCTAGCAGCCTCAGACTCCAAGAGGACCCTCGAAGATAGTCTCGGAACGCGCCGCCGCGACTGCGGCAGAGACAGCCGTCGATCACGAACACAGAGCCGCAGACGCCTTCCTCAAGGAGCCCATTTCGTGACCACCCGACCAACGATCCCCAACCAACCGACGAACAGCGGAGCTGTCGCTGCCGAGCCACTTCATCTGACGTCGTTGAGGCCTCACTTTCCGATCCTCGAGGACACGACGTACCTCATCAACAACTCGCTCGGCGCCATGCCTCGTGAGGTCGCGCAGCGCCAGCAGGACTACGCCACGACGTGGCAGACGCGCGGCGTGCGTGCCTGGCACGAAGGCTGGTGGGAAATGCCACTCACAGTCGGCGACCTCGTGGCTCCTTTGATCGGCGCGGCTCCTGGCACGGTGGCCATGCAGCCCAACGTGACCCTGGCTACAGCGATCTTCCTGTCAGCGCTCGACTACCCGACCGAAAGATCACGAATCGTCACCACGGCGCACGACTTCCCTTCGGTTCGCTACCTGCTCGAGGGCGAGCGCACCAAAGGCGCCACGATCGACGTGGTGGGAGGGCTCGACCAGATCGAGGTCCCGGCGGAATCGCTGATCGAGACGATCGACGACTCGACCCGACTCGTCGTCATCTCGCACGTGTTGTTTCGTACCGCGACGATTCTCGACGTCCGCCAACTGGCCGAACACTGTCGTCGACACGGAGCTCTGCTGCTGGTCGACGTCTACCAGTCCGCAGGCATCATGGAGGTCGACCTCCCTGGGTGGGGAGCCCACGCTGCCGTCGGCGGCTGCCTGAAATGGCTCTGCGGCGGTCCGGGCAACGCCTTCCTCTGGGTCGACGAGACCCTGTCAGGGCAACTGCAACCAGGGCTTACGGGTTGGCAATCCCATCAGGAGCCTTTTGCATTCGAGGAAGTCCATCGGCCCGTGGAGTCAGGTGCAGCACGCTGGCTGACCGGAACACCTGCCATCGCCGCGCTCGAAGCTTGTCGCCCCGGACTCGAGATCATCGGCGATCTTGACATGGCCCGGGTCAGGGA
>JANQPS010001364.1 GCA_028285365.1 Thermoanaerobaculia bacterium
TCGGACGGCTGGCGTCAGTCGAGCGATGCGCCTGGTTGCCCGCCGATGGGCGACAGCTCCGTCCTGGTGCGACCGATGGAGTACGACAGCGGGCCGGAAGGTTCGGTGCGCCCCGGCCTGCACCGCTTCCGGGAGAACGCCTACGACGTCGTCTGGTGGGATCCGGCGACGCTCGATCTCGAGGTCGCTCAACGTCACGGGCTGGCCCATGAACGGCTGCTGGCAGAAGACGACTCCGGGTCGGTCAGCCGCGGCAATCAGGAGGACTACGAAGCCTGGAAGACGCAACATTTGGGTTCCGTCCAGAACGGCTCCGTGCCGAGCTACCGTGTCATGGCGGTGACCGAGTGTGAGCAGTCGCCGCCGATGGCCGGCCCGATCGAGACCATGACCCTCGAGCGGGATCTGCTGAGGCCGGGTGGAATCCGGTTCGGAGAGCTCGTTCACACCATGCTCCGGGCTGCTCGCCTCAACGAATCGAGCGGTGGCCTCGCGAGCCTTGCCAGGCTGCACGGTCGGGTTCTTGGCGCTGACGATCACGAGATCTCAGGGGCGGTCGCCGTGGTCGAGCGGGCGCTCGACTCGGATCTGCTGCGGCGTGCCCATCAGGCTGACGAACTGCTGCGTGAGGCGCCTTTTGCGCTCGAGTTGGACGACGGCACGACCATGGAAGGTGTGATCGACCTCCTGTTTCGGGAGGGAGACTCCTGGTCCGTCGTCGATTACAAGACCGATCTCGACCCCGGCGAGCGCCTGGATCGCTATCGCACTCAGCTCGGTTGGTACGTAGCAGCGGTTGGAAGAATGACTGGCCAGGACGCTCGCGGTGTCCTGCTGCTCGTGTGAATCGGACGTGTCGTCAGTCACTTCATCGTCCACGCCACCGTCTACGCCATCGTCAGTCGAACTGATCTTCACCTGGAGGAGCCATGTCGTTTCGCAACATCCAGTACGAGGTGGAGCGCGGTCGCGCGCGGATCACTCTCGATCGCCCGGCCAAGCTCAATGCCTTGACTCTCGAGCTCCAAGAGGAGCTCAACGAGGCTCTCTGGGAGGCAGACAACGATCGCTCCGTACACTGCGTGATCCTCAAAGGCGCCGGTCGCGCCTTCTCCGCGGGCTACGATCTTTCAGGCGAAGGTCGCGACGTTGCGGTTTCTCGCGTCCAGTCCGAGGATGCCGAGTATCGGGGTTATCAGTCGATCGACGACGACGCCTGGCAACTCGAGCGCGCGCAGCGCTATCGCATGGCGCTCTTCGACATGCACAAGCCGACCATCGCCCAGGTCCACGGCTACTGTCTCGCCGGTGGCAACGATCTCGCGCTGCTGTGTGACCTGGTGGTCGCTGCCGAAGATGCTGTGTTTGCGTTTCCTCCCGCTCGCGATCTCGGGGCGCTCCCCAACAACATGTGGATCTACCACGTGGGACCGCAGTGGGCGAAGCGTCTCACTCTGACCGGAGACAGCATCACCGGCGCTGAGGCGCAGCAGATCGGTCTCGTTTTGAAGGCCGTGCCGAGTGAGCTTCTCGAATCCGAGGTCGAACAACTCGCGGATCGACTGGCACTCATCGATCCCGACTTGCTGACGGCCAACAAGCGCATCATCAACGTGGCGCTCGAGCTGATGGGGGCGCGAACCCTGCAACGTCTGGCCGCCGAGAACGACGTGCGCGGTCACAACACGTCTGCGGCGCGTGCCTTTCGCGGATCTGTTCAGGAGAAGGGGCTGCGCCAGACCTTGCGTGAGCGTGACGCCAAGTTTGGTGACGGTCGGGCCCGAGTGAATGGTCCCGAAATCCGTGACGAAAAGGGGCATCTCGTCGACGACTGATCCGCCTCGCAGCGAGCCCGAAGGCAAGGAGTCGATGAAGTGAGGGGATCACACCTCACCGGTCGTTCTGTCTCTCGAACCACGCAGCACGGTGTTGCGTGCCGCATCGGAGAGTCGAGACATGACCACTTCAAGAAGACGAATCGGCGCCTGGGTTCTTGTTGGGCTCTTGTCTCTGGTCAGCGTAGCGGGCTCGAGGTCCGAAGAGCCACCGACGTTCGAGTTCGAATCGTCGGACGTGCAGTTTGCCCTCACGAGCCAATAGGCGAGGTGACGCGACGTCGCGGCGGCGGGTGCTTGT
>JANQPS010001365.1 GCA_028285365.1 Thermoanaerobaculia bacterium
GGTGACTGCGGGATCTGGCATCTCGGCTCTCCTCTTCGTGCTGCACCTCGCGCTGCTGCACGTCTCGGTGCCGACGATGCCACAGTCGTACCGAGTGGGGTCCTACACAAGCGACGATGCTCGACTCGGGCCCTGCCAGATAGTCACAGCAGACTCGGGGGAGACGTTTCATGAAGACCACTCAGATGTTGGTGACCTTGGCGGTTGCCGCGCTTCTACTGGCCTTGCCCGCGACGGCTTCGAACAACTCGACCGACGCCGAGGCTCCGACCTTCTACAAGGACGTTCTGCCACTCCTTCAGGAGAACTGTCAGACGTGCCATCGTCCAGAAGGGGAGAACATCGGAGGCATGATCGCGCCGATGGCTCTCATGACGTACCAGGACACGCGTCCCTGGGCCAAGAGCATCGCCAGGGCCGTCAAGAGTCGGACGATGCCGCCGTGGTTCGCCACCGAGGCGACGCGCGGCCAGTTCCATCACGAGCGCGTCATGGCTGACGCCGACATCGAGACCATCGTCAACTGGGTGCAGAACGGTGCAAAGCCCGGTGACGAGGCAGATGCGCCGGCTCGCAAGGTGTTCGTGGAAGAGGGCTCTGGCGGCTGGTCACTCGGCAAACCCGATCTGGTCGTCAAGATGGAGCCCTACTTCGTGGCCGACGAGATCGCCGACATCAACATCAACTTCAAGGCCGAGATCCCGCCCGGAGCGATGACCGAAGACAAGTGGGTCCGCGGCATCGAGTTCAAGGTGGGTAGCAATCTCGTCCACCACATGTGTGCCTCCGCCAATCCTCCGGGCAAGGAGTCGTTCGGCAAGTTCTCCGACAACTCGCTCGGCTGCATCGCGCTCGGGGCCGAGAGCCAGATGTTTCCCGACGGCTACGCGATGAAGCTCGCCAAAGACTCGGTCATCAGCTTCTCGATGCATTACAACAAGGAGGCCGGCGAGGGTAGTGGCTTCGAAGATCAGTCGATGCTGGCCTTCCACTTCGCCGACGAGGACGAGGAAGTTCGCGAGATTTCCTACGACCCCATCGGCAACTTGACCTTCGAGATCCCGCCGGGTCAGGAGCGCTGGAAGATCGGCGCAGCCCGCTACTTCCCGGTCGAGACGGATCTTCTGGCACTCTGGCCGCACGCTCATCATCGTGCGGTCGCGGCCCGCTACGAAGCGGTTTATCCCGACGGCTCGCGAGAGCTTCTGCTCGACGTGCCCAACTACGATCAGGAATGGCAGACCACGTACCAATACAAGGAGCCGAAGACGATTCCGGCCGGCACCCTCGTCGAAGTGACGATGTGGTACGAGAACTCGCCGGAGCGAGCGGAGGAACGTGGGTTCGACTCGACTCGCTCCGCGATCAACGGAACTGCCACCACCGACGAGATGATGCTCGGTTTCATCAACTACTCGACTCGCATGCCGATCGACCGGATGTCGATGCAACTCGGCATCACACCGAGTGGCGACTGACGCGCTGCGGCCCAGGAGAGTTGACATCATGAAGACGTCGAAACGCGGCCTCGCGCTGACGGTGGCCGTGCTGTTGTCGGGTGGTCTAGCCAGCAGTCTCAGCGCTCAGTTTCCGGGTAACCCCTCGGGTCCGAAACGCATCGTCAAGGAGACGCTCGAGGACGGCAGCCTGGTCCTCGACGAGTCCGGGCTGACCCGTGGCTTTGCGGCCATGAAGCGCATGTTGCGCTACGTCGATACCGAGTCGATCGACGGCAAGGAGGTCGAAGTCCACTCCGGCCGACTCCCGCTCATGGGCATCGACTGGGAGTCGTTCAAGAAGCTCGACTCGGGAATCGTGCAGTTTCGGGCCTTTGCTGCGATCAAGATGAAGACTGCCGCCGAGCTCAGGTTCGGCGACGTCTCGATCAAGCCCGGCAACGTCTCTCCTGATTACCCGGGGCTCTACAGCCTCTGGATTCGCAAGGTGAGCGACGACGACTGGCGCTTGATCTTCAACCACGATGCCGACTCCTGGGGGACGATGCACGATCCCAGCAGGGACGTCGGTGAAGTTCGGCTCACGCACGAGACCGAAGAGGGAGCCAACCCCTCGTTCATGATCGAGCTGGAGCCGAACGAGTCGGGTGGCGGGTTGCTGCGGCTCGGCTGGGGCGACCACAAGTGGTCGGTCCCCTACACGACGTCCTAGCGCTGTCGATCACAATCGAGCGGAACCGGCCCCGGCCCGCCCCCTTGCGGGCTGGCGTCGCGTCGTTCCCGTCCCTCTAAGTGTCTTCCACGTCACTCTGAGCGAAGCGAAGAGTCTCTCGATCCCCTCACCTTCGTCCGGCACGTCACCGAACGACGAGTACAGTCTGCCGCCTGCATGTGCCGCAGACACGTCTGGGATTGCGGACGCGTCAGTCGACAGGTCCAGATGACGGCCACGATGACGGACGGCTACGACGACGAGGCCAGCTTCTCTTCCGCCATCGCCTGCGCGGCGGCTTCGGTGGGGCGTGCGTCGCGGCGCGCTCGCTCGAGCACGGCGCGAGTCGTGTCGTAGATACCCGCCAGCCGACGGTCCAGCTCCCGGCTATCGAGATCGGCGATCTCGACCGTCCCTGCGATCACCCCGCCCGCGTTGACGACGTAATCGGGCGCGAAGGTGATTCCGCGTTCCAGGAGGCGTTCGCCATCTTCGGTGCTCGCCAGCTGATTGTTGGCCCCTCCGCAAACCGCTTGCGCCCGAATCTCGGGAATCGTCGAGTGATCCAACACTCCCCCGAGCGCACAGGGACACAACACGTCGACGTCGCTCGAGAGGATCTCCTCAGGGCTCACGACCACGGCACCCGTTCTCTCTGCGACGGCGCTCACGGCTTGTTGGTTCACGTCGGCAATGACGAGTCGAGCTCCGGCCTCGTGGAGGAGGTCGCACAGTCCGCCGCCCACTGCGCCGACACCTTGGACAGCAAAGCTGAGCCGTGACGGGTCATCGTGCCCGAAGACGTGCTCGATGACGGCGCGGAGGCCGTTGAAGACACCCTGAGACGTCGGCGCCGAGGTGTTGCCGCCGCCGCTCGGCAGCCCGGCGACGTGGCGCGTTCGCTCCCTAATGTGCACCATGTCGTCGCTGTTGGTGCCGACGTCCGGACCGCAGATGTAGCGGCCAGCATGGCCCTCGACCCGCTCGCCGAGCGCATGGAGTAGGGCAGGAGTCTTGTCCACGGCCGGATCGCCGATGACCACGGTTTTCCCACCGCCCATCCTGAAGTTGGCCAGGGCGAATTTGTAGGTCATCGCTCGGCTGAGCCGCAGCGCGTCAGTGAGTGCCTGTGCGGTGGACCCGTACGGGTAGAAGCGGATCCCGCCACCGGCGCGACTCGCGACCGAGCGGTGGATGACCAGCAGAGCCGTCAGGCCCGACCCAGGATCCCGGTGAAAGCACACCTGCTCGTGATCGTCGTACTCTGGGTGATCGAAAAGCAACACGGGACCTCCAACTTCGAATCCAAGAGACCAGATGAGCCTGGCCTCAGTGATCAAGAGCGCTGATCTAGCGCCCCTTGAACTCGGCCGGGCGTTTTTCGAGGAAGGCAGCGACGCCCTCACTCGAGTCTTCTGTACGAGATGCCTGGCCTTGGAGTTTGGCTTCGAGATCGAGTTGCTGCTCGTAGGAGTTCTGCCAGGTGTTCCAGTACGCCTTACGCATGAGTGCGAGCGAACGGGGGCCGTTGGCAAGGCGCTCGGCCAGTTCGCGGGCGCCCGTCATCAGGCTGTCTCGATCGTCGTACAGACGATTGACCATGCCCCACTCCGCCGCCTTTTCGGCCGGTAGCTTCTCGGCGAGCATGGACAGCTCGACGGCGCGAGACCAACCGATCAGTCGAGGGAGCAGGAACGTCGCGCCGCCGTCTGGGATGAGGCCGATCCGCGCGAACGCCTGGAGAAAGTAGGCCTCTTTCGAGGCACAGACGAAGTCCCCCATCATGGCGAAGCTCATTCCCACACCAGCGGCCGGGCCATGGACGGCGGTGACGATGGGCATCTCGAGGTCTCTCATCGTCATCAGCACCGGGTGATAACCCTGCCTCAAGGTCTCCCTGGAGCCGGAGCGCGGGCCCGACGAGTCGCCTCGAGCACTCAGGTTGGCTCCCGAAGAGAAGGCACGACCCGCACCGGTCATCAAGAGGCACCGAGCTGGACAGTCCGGCTCGGCAAGCTCGAACATGGCGTCACTGAGCTCCTCGACCATCGTCGAACAGACTGCATTGAGGACCTCTGGATGATTGAGTGTCAGGACGGCCACCTGGCCTTCGTAGTCGAGCGCAATACGTTGGTAGTCCATGAGGTCTCCGTGGTGTTTCGTGAGCTCGAGCAGCGCGGCCCAGTTGGGCCGTGAGAGTCGAGGGATCAGGGCGCCGCGGCAGGCGGGAACTGACGAGAATTCTTGAATCAGCGGGGATGCTATGCGATGGTGACGCCAGTGGCCGGACCGAGCTCGGCTCGCCCTGTCGGGTCGGCTGGCAACGAGACGCGAGGAGGGAAACGTGAAAGAAGCAGCACCGTACTTCGATCTGGGATCGTGGAGCCGTGACGTCTCGTCTGACGTTCCGGAAGCTCGAACATGGTTCGACAGAGGGCTCATCTGGACCTACGGCTTCAATCACGAAGAGGCGATCCGCTGCTTCGAGCGAGCCGCGGCGGCCGATCCAGACTTCGGTCTGGCTCATTGGGGTGTTGCGTACGCCATCGGCCCGAACTACAACAAGCCGTGGGAAGCGTTTGAAGGGGAGGAGGCGTCGGCTTCGTTGACGGCGGCTCGCGATGCTCTTGCGAGGGCCAGTGAGCTTGCCGAGCGTGGTAGTGATGCCGAGCGCGCGCTCGTCGAGGCTCTGGCAGCCCGGTATCCCGACGACGCGATGGCAGCTGATCCGACGGCTTGGAACGACGCGTACGCTGATGCCATGCGGCTGGTCTACGAGCGCTTTCCCGATGACCTGGATGTGATGGCCCTGTGTGCTGAGGCCCTGATGAATCGAACGCCCTGGGCGCTCTGGGACCTCGAGGCGGGACAGCCCGCTGAGGGCGCAGACACTGGCGAAGCCATGGTGATTCTCGAGAAGGCGCTCGAAACCTCGGACGGGCAGAGGCATCCTGGCGTTCTGCACATGTACGTCCACCTCATGGAGATGTCGCCGCATCCCGAGCGGGCGCTACGTGCAGCCGACTGGCTTCGTGGACTGGTTCCCGACAGTGGTCACCTCGAACACATGCCGACACACATCGACGTGTTGTGCGGGCACTATCGAACGGTGGTCGAAGACAATGGTCGTGCAATGGAGGCGGACGAGAGGTACGTCGAGCGCGAAGGTGCTCTCAACTTCTATTCGCTGTACCGCTGCCACAACGTTCACTTCAAGATGTACGGGGCCATGTTCCTCGGGCAGTTCCAGACTGCGATCTCCGCTGCGGATCAGCTGGTGGCGATGCTCAGCGACGAGCTGCTGGAGGTGGAGACGCCACCGATGGCGGACTGGCTCGAGGGGTTCGTTCCGATGCGGGTGCACGTGCTCATTCGCTTCGGAAAGTGGCAGGAGCTCATCGACATGCCGCTCCCGACCAAAAGGGATCTCTACTGCACCACGACCGCGATGATGCACTACGGTAAAGGTGTTGCCCTGGCAGCGTCCGGTGACGTGGCCGGTGCCGAGGCCCAGCGAGAGCTCTTCGATGCGGCCGTCGAGACCGTGCCCGACACGCGCTACGTGTTCAACAACAGTTGTCTCGACATTCTGGGAGTGGCTCGCGAGATGCTTCTCGGCGAGCTCGAGTACCGCCGAGCCAACTACGACGCGGCTTTTGCGCACCTCAGACGCTCGATCGAGCTCGACGACGGCCTCACCTATGACGAGCCCTGGGGCTGGATGCAGCCGACGCGGCACGCCTACGGTGCCTTGCTGCTGGAGCAGGGGCACATCGAAGAGGCCGAGGCGGTCTATCGAGCGGACCTCGGTCTCGATGAGAGCCTAGCCCGCGCCTACCAGCATCCAGAAAACGTCTGGAGTTTGCACGGCTACCATGAGTGCCTCCAGAAGACCGGCAAAACAGCCGAGGCGCGGTTCATCAAGCAGCGCCTCGATCTGGCTGTGGCGCGCGCCGACGTCCCGATCAAGGCGTCGTGCTTCTGTCGACTTCAGCACCAAGCCTGAATCGATAAGTGATCGCTCTCCTCACGGTTACGGCGCGCAAGGAAACGCTGCCGTGTCGTTGACTGTCTCAAAGGCCGAGCCCCTCCTGCTGTAGTAGGTCTTGGAGGCGCCGGTTTCTCGATCTCGTACGCCCACGAAGATCGGGAGGTCGGTGACTCCCCCGATGAAAACCCAGAAGTGGTCGGATCCGGCGGCGCAGCCGTCGAGGACCTTGACCATCAGCTCCAGGTTGTCCTCGTCGAACAACCAGAAGAAGCCGGTCTCGCGGGTGCTCGGAAGGGCTTGTGCTCGAAAGAAGGCGTCGAAAGCTGCTTCCCAGAGAGCTGTGACCTCGAAGCGTCCATCGCGAAGGCATAGGGTGTGCTCGTCGGGTTTGCAGGTGGTGGGCGCTACGACTCGCAGTTTGGTATCGGCGACCCGGCGCGCAACGCCGTCTCCGCCCCAAGCGGCGTAGAGCTGAACAGAATAGTCGCCTGCCGGGAACGGACCGAGTTCCCGAGTGAACCGAAACGACGCGTTCGGAGGTGGTGGGGGATCGCAGACGGATTGCGGTCCGCCGACGAGATCGAGCCGGATCACGTCGCCGATGACCCGCGGTGACAGCAAGCCGCACGAGCCGACCGCGTCGATCGTCGTGGTGACCGTCTGGCTCTGACGGACGACGTCGTCGGCGACTCTGACGTCGAACCGAGGGTCCACCACCACGAACGTGGTTTCGGCGACGGTGGGAAGGGGGGTGACCACGACGTCGAGCAGCACGACTCTGACGCGCCATTCCCCTGGCGGAAGGCCTCCGATGAGAGCGTGCAGACGAAACGGCGCCGGTGACGGTGGGAGGATCGGGCAGTGCGTTCGGAGGGCCACTTCGATCAACCCCTCCTCGACCACGAATGGCGTCTCGAGGGACGGGCACTCCTCGATGCCTTCGACGGCTATCGCAACCTCCTGGAACGTGGTGGCCCGCTCCGGATTGGCGCTCGCGGTGATGGGCACCTGAGGCTGGGCTTGGGTGGCGTTCGGTGTGAGAACCGCCAAGGAGACAACGATGCAAACGAGGCCGAGTCGCGTGGGCTCGAGGAGTCGAGCGTGTGTCTGGGAGGTCATGGAATCTCCGTGCTGGCGTCGGCTGACCGACGCGAGGTCGGGGCGATCGGTTCGCCCTCGAGGATGCCGGCTGCGAGTGGCTTTCGTCGATTATGTCATTATCGCATAGATACCAAAGATGAATCTGATTCATGTTAGTGTTCTGCCATGGCGTCCGAGATGCGGGCAAAACCCGCGCAGCAGCAACGATCGGAAGAGAAGCGCGACAGGATTCTCCAGGCCCTGGATCACCTGCTACAGGAGCGCGACTTCCACCAGATTCGCGTGACCGACATCGCGGAGCGTGCCCGGCTCCCGCCGGCAACCATCTACCAGCGCTTCAGCAATCGCGATGCGGCAGTCTCGATTCTGATCGAGCTCTACATCCAGCGATCCCGGGACTGGGCCCTATCGGAAGAGGGCCGAGTGGACTACCGGCAAGAGCCCGATCTCCGACAGGCGCTAGAGAAGCTGGCGAGTAGTGCCTGGCGGCAGGTCGAGTCTCTGGGCTACGTGATGCGCCCGGCCTACCTGCAGTCGCGTCTGCGTTCAGACCTCCTAGGAGACTGGTGGCAGCAGACCGACGAGCTGGCCCGCAGTGGCTTTGCCAGTCTCTTGACTCACTTTGCAGAAGAGACTGGCGAGTCGTCTCCAGCGGCAGCGGAACTGATCAAGGATCTGCTCAACTTCATGTTGCTGGGAAAACTCCTGCATCCCGAATCAGGCGCTCCACACTTCGCCTCCGAGCAGGCCTTCTCGAGTGCACTCGGAGATCTCGCGTTCTCCTATCTGGCGAAACGTCCGCAATCCGGTCAGAACGCCTTTGACGAGGCGAGACAGTCGTGATCGAGGTCCTGCTGGCAGTCGTCGGAGTCGTCCTGCTGTTCCCGTGCGCGTTGGTCATGGTGGTCGTACGGCCCTGGGAAAGGTTGCCGGAGCCAGACGGACCCTACACGGTGGGAACGGTCAGGACGACGCTCGTCGATCCGAATCGATCGCGCGAGTTGGCCGTGCGGGCCTGGTATCCGGCACAAGGATCGAGCACCGCGCCCAAGGAGCCTCTCTGGAGTGATCTCCAGAACTCACCAGAGACACCGCTAGCGCTGAAGGTTCTCGGCAAGCTGGTTTCGGTCCGCAAGACGAACAGTCGGCGCGGAGCTCCGTTTGCCGGTTCAGTCGAAGGACTGCTTCTCTACCATCACGGACTCATCTCGTTCAGCAGCGAGAACACCCTGTTGATGGAGCATCTCGCGAGTCACGGTTTTGTCGTCCTGGCTGTGCAACACCTCGGTCAGCTCCGTGAGTACCAGGATCTCGTCGGCAATCAGGGAACGGAAGAGGCCGCAGACTTGTCGCGGCAACTGCAGGTCGCAACATCCCGCGCTGAGCGAGCGCGGTTGTCTTTCGAGCTGTGTCGAGCGGCCTCGGGTACGTCCGAGATCGTGTCGAGACGCTGTGCCGACTCTCAGCACGTCCTCGACCACGCCCACGAGGTGCTCGCACAGGTTCCGGGCTTGCGACTCGCTGACGTCGACCTCGAAGCCGTTGGCGCACTCGGACTGTCTCTGGGTGGCGCCGTGGCGACGAGACTTGCCATCCACGACGAGCGAGTCGTTGCGGCCGCAAACCTCGATGGTGGTCTCTATGGCGTTCCACCAGATCGTTCGATCCACGTGCCCTACCTCATGCTCTACAGCGAACCCAACGAGGGCGGCAACGACCTCCTACTAGAAGTCGCGACGTCCGGCTTCCTGCGGGAGGTCACCGTTGCTGGCACGAAACACATGGACTTTCACGACGCCAAGGTCGTGCTGCCGATACTCGGGCACTTCGGGGCGCTCGGCAAGATTGGGCGCGATCGTCTGAGACAGTTGAGAGACGACGAAGTGAGGCAACTCTTCGAGGGTGGCAGCGCCGAGATCGTGCAATAGCGAGAGCCCTCTGGCTTGCTGGCCACGAGTCATTGGCCTCGCTCACCGTGGGGCGGTACCGAGACTCGAGATCTCGGCCATCACGGGCCGTGGCCAGGATCGGGGCGATAGAGTCGCCGCTCACCCAGCTGATGACGAGGACCCGATGAAGAGGGGAGCGCCATGAAGGACGTCTCGAAGAGGCTCGCCACTCGTACCGTGATTCGAGGACCCGGACGTCTGCCGTCGAGCCTCTCGTTGGTACTGATACTCCTAGCCTCCGTCATCCTTCCTACCGTAAGTGCTCCTGCCGAAGGAGCTTTCAGTTCACCGACCGCCGTTCCGAGCCGAGCCGCCATGCCTACAGCTCAACAGACCGCCAACGCCAAACCAAGAGCTCGGGACCTCGGAGTCCCGTTCGAGGGTGAGCCCGGTCCGCTCAATGCCATCACCGACGTCGACGGAGTCGAGGTTGGCCACACGACCCTGATCCGCGGCGATTCCGTGGGCACCGGCGTGACTGCGATCCTGCCTCGTGGCGGGAGCTCCACCGCCAATCCGGTCTATGCCGGTTGGTACTCGCTCAACGGCAACGGCGAGCTCACTGGAACGACCTGGATCGAAGAATCCGGCCTGCTCTCAGGACCGGTGATGATCACGAACACCCACAGCGTGGGGATCGTGCATGACGCGGTGATCTCCTACCGCGTGAAGACTGAGCCGGAAGAAGGCCCCTGGTGGTCGTTGCCAGTCGTGGGTGAGACCTGGGACGGTCATCTCAACGACATCAACGGATTTCACGTCAAAGAAGAACACGCCCACCAAGCGCTCGAGTCGGCGCGCTCCGGCCCGGTCGCGGAAGGCAACGTCGGCGGTGGCACCGGGATGATCACCTACGAGTTCAAGGGTGGCATCGGGACGGCGTCGCGGCAGGTCGGCGACTACCGCCTCGGCGTTCTGGTCCAGGCCAACTTCGGACTGCGCCATCAACTGCTGGTGGCAGGTGTTCCCGTTGGACAGCAGATCAGCGAGAGCACAGTCTGGTCGCAAGAGACGGGCTCCATCATTGTGGTGCTTGCCACGGACGCGCCGCTGCTCCCACATCAGCTCAAGCGTCTGGCTCGAAGGGTTCCGCTGGGATTGGCTCGGACCGGAGCGACGTCGGGTAACGGTTCCGGAGACATCTTCGTAGCCTTCTCGACCGCCAACGCTGACGTGTGGGAGCAAGGGGCGGGCCCCTACCAGGTCGAGACTCTCGGGCTCGGCCAGCTCAATCCGCTGTTCGAGGCCACTGTCTACGCAACCGAAGAAGCGATCATCAATGCCCTGGTGGCCGCCGAGACCATGACCGGCAAGAACGGCACGGTGATTCGGCTCCCGCACGACCGGTTGCGTGAAGTGCTCCGGAGCTTCGGTCGGCTGGTCGAGTAGCCCAGCTCCGGATCAGCTTACGATCGGCTTGCGACCGATTCATTCTGCGTCGCCTCTGAAACCTGGCCTCGCCACCGTGGACTCGGGGCGGAACGGGTCGTTGGCGACAGACTCCGCGATGCTCTGAAGGTCAGCAATCAGCTCGTCTCGGACCTCCGGCTCTCGCGCCGCCAGCTGCACGACTTCGAAGGGGTCGCGCTCGAGATCGTAGAGCGCGATGCGATCGAGCTCCTTGTCGGCGAGCAGCTTGTAGCGACCCTTGCGCAAAGCGTAGTGGTACCCCTGATCGTCGTCGAACTCCCAGTAGAGCGGTCGTTCGCGCTCCCAGCTCTCGCCACGGAGCACGGCAGTGAAGTCTTCGCCGTCGATGGGTCTGTCTTCCGGAACTCCGAAGCCCACGACACTGGCGAGGGTGGGTAGCACGTCGTAGGCGCTGAGTACGGCGTCGGACTCTGAGCCCGGTTCGACGCGCCCCGGCCAGCGAACGATGGCGGGCACTCGGATGCCTCCCTCCCAGAGGTCGGCCTTGCGACCACGAAGTCCGCCCGTCGACCCGTAGAGATTGATCTCCCACCAATGCCGCCAGTCGGTCGTGACCGGTCCGTTGTCACTCGTGAACAAGATGAACGTGTCGTTGGTCAGCTGGTGCTCATCGAGGTAGTCGAGGAGCCGACCGATCTGGGCGTCGAGGTAGGTGACGTTGGCGTAGTACTCGCCAGGTCCACGAGCCTCGAGGTCGTCCGAAGGTTCGGTCGTACCATTGACGAACGGTTCAGGCTCGCCGTTCGTGAGGTGGCCGTAGCGGGCGTTGTACTCAGGAGGACTCGCGATCATGCTGTGGGGCTCGGGAGGCGCTAGGTACACAAAAAACGGTGCGCCGCTGGCGGCTCGGTGCTGGTCGAGCCAGCCCAGCGTCTCGTCGAGAGTCAACCCGGCCGTGAACCCTTCGACTCGTCCGAGCGGTTCGCCGTTGCGGTAGAAGTTCTCGGGGTTGCGGTGGTTGGGTAGAGCAAACGCGTGCAGCGCCATCCAGTGGTCGAAGCCGTGATCTTCGGGCTGGGTGTGGACCTCTGAGTCGAGGCTGCCGTTGAGATGCCACTTGCCACCAAGGAAGGTGGCGTAGCCCTGCTCCTTGAACAGCTTGCCGAGAGAGATTTCTTGCTCGCCGAGCTGGACGTTGGTGTCTTCGGGGATCCAGTTCTGGATTCCCGTCCGGAATGGCGTGCGCCCGGTCAGGAGCGCGGCTCGCGACGGGGAGCAGAGGGGTGACGGGGCGTAGAAGTTGGTGAACTTCATGCCGTCGTCAGCGAGGCGATCGAGGTGCGGAGTAGCGATCGTGTGGTGACCGAAGCTGCCGAGATCGCCGTAGCCGAGGTCGTCGACGAAGATGAGAACGACGTTCGGAGGACCCGTGCTGGAGCTGGTCGCCGGTGCGCTCTCAGGCTCGCTGGAGACCTCGCGAGCTGAAGACGGGTCGTCGGCTGTGCAGCCTATGAGAACGGTCGCGAGCGCCACGACCAAGGCGGCCGAGAGGGAGAGCCAGGAGCGAGGGGAGAGTCTCAGGTGCTTCACGCGACAAGGCTAGCGCCCTTCCCACCGAAAGTCGTGCTTCGGCCGGAGAGAAATCGAGAGATTGCGGGCGGCGGTGAGGGGCCGCCGCCCGAGCGCTGGACTCTCGAAGAGGTGCCGAGCCAGCTCAGTTCTTCCGCAGTGTCCTAGGGGCAGGACGCGGTGCTCGCGAAGACCGGAGCGATGTCGGAGATCTGCCGCGTCATGACCGAGGTCAGCATGGGAGTCGTGCCAACGCCCGTGACCGATCCGGTGTAGTCGAACGAGCTGAAGATGTGATCTGTGCCCGAGTCGACGTAGCCATCACCGTCCGCGTCGAGAAGCGCGAGACCCGGCACCTCGCTCCAGTCGTTGTTGAGGGTGTCGACTGGATCCAGGAACACGGCGTCGCGCACGCCGCCCCGCAAGACGTTGCGTTCGATCGTCAACGCTCCAGTCGGGATGGCTACGGCGCCTCCGTTGAGAGCCCGAGAGCTCGCGCACAGCGTGCTAGCCGTGACCGACGTCGAAACCACCCCGTGGCCGAACGACAGCGCATTGACCGTGCCGCTGACCGTCTCGCTAGCGATCAGCAGGTCAGCCACCGTCGAGGGTCCTGCCGTGACGGTGCCGACGCCGATGCCGTGGGGAATCTCGGGAACGCCTGGAGCGGAGATCGAGATCTCGTTACCAGTGAGCTGCCCACCGGCTCCGCTCGCGTAGTGGAGTGCAAATTCGCCGGCGTCCACGATGTCGTTGCCGGTGACCTGGGCACCCGAGTCGTCTGTGACGAGGATGCCGCTCTGCGCACATTCGCTCACCGAGTTGCTAGACACCCAGGTCGACGTCGACTGGGCGATGCTCAGACAGAGGGACATCCGCAGCACGGTGTTGCTGTCGACGGTGCTGGAGCTCGAACCGTGCACCGAGATCCCGACCCCGCCTTGCGCGAGGGCAGCTGCAGCGGGTGGAGACACGGTGTTGCCGGTGACGATCACGTTGTCGCTGGCGACCACCTCGATCCCGGCCTGCCCCGGCGGTACCTCGATGATGTTGTTGGTGAGCGTCACCGGGTCTTCTAACGCCGATGCGACAGAGATCCCCATCTGAGCGTCCGTGATCGAGTTGGACGCCGCCTGGCCGCCGCTCGGCTGCGTCAGGACGATTCCCTCTTTTGCGAGTGAGAGGATGTTGCTCAGTACCTGCGAGTCGGAGAGTTCTGTCCGAATCCCGGTCTCGCTGGCCAGCACCAGGTTGGAGGAGATCTCGTTGCCGGTGCCCCGAACGTCGCGAACACCAACTCCGACGTTCTCGATCAGGGGCTGGCTCGTCACGATGCATGATGCGGCATCGGCAAGCTCGATGCCGGTGCGCAGTGGCGACGGTGCGCCTCCGTCGATGGCGTTGCCGCGGATGTCGCACGCGACTGGAGAGCCCGTGCTGTTCGCGGTCACGAAGATCCCGACGTGCTCCTGTCCGTAGCCTTCGATCGTGTTGTCTCGGATCTCGATTCCGTCGACGGGACCTTTGATGTGGACTCCGTGGTCGCGGGCGCCGAAGATGCCGTTGTCGGAGACCGTGCCTCCAGTCGCGGGTCCGAGCATCTCGATCGCGATCGAGGGGCCGAAGAAGTTGCTGGCGATGACGCGGTGTCCGTCGTCAGATTGTCCCCAGCCTGCGATCCTGAGGCCGGTTTTGGGAGCACCGGTCTCGACGTCGGTGTCGATGACGGCGTGATCGTCACCCATGAGCCAGAGACCCACTCCAAGCGGAGCGAGTACGTCGACCACGCTGCTGTTGATGATCTGGTGGCTCTGACCGCTGGCTCGCACGGCGGCCGTGCCGGACTGGGTGAGGGTCGAGCTGGCGATGGCGGCTCCGTTCGCATCGTCGATGTCGATGCCGATATCGAAGTCGTCGACCGTGCAGTTCTGGATGGTGACGCCGTCGCGGAGTGTGTGGATGCCTGCGTACTCACCTGCATAGCCGCCGATGCTGGCGCCAGCGCCCTGGACCTCGTGGCCATTGCAGTCGAGACGGGCTCCGTCGGTCTCGATCGAGACGGCTACCGGCTCCAGCTCGTCGTACGGGCAGTTGACGTCGGCGCTCAGCTCGGCCTCGCCAAAGATCCGGACGGGACAGTTCGGGCTGACCACGAGCGAGTAGCTCTGGTCGCTCGACTCCAGCCGCGTCATCTTGACTCGCAGCGTCCACTGACCCTGCGGCAGCGGCGTGCCGTCGGAGCGAACCTGGACCTGCTCGACGTTGTTGCGATCGTCTGCGCACGTGGTGCTGCTGCAGGTGCGTGCTCCCTGTTCGGCCTCGATGAGTCGGTCGGCGTCGTCCAGAGCCAGGAGCTCGGTGTCGAGCGGGAAGTGCTCGTTGCCCAGAGGATCGATCACGACGAGATCCAGGTCGTTGACCAGTGCCTGAGTGGACGAGTGGGTACCCCACTTGTCGTCGTAGACCATCGTGACCTTGAGACCGAAGCGATCTTCGTTGACGTCGAAGACGTGGTCCTCGAAAGAGATGGTGGACGAGTCGACGACACCCTCGAAGACGAACTCGTCCCAGTCTCTCGTGATCCTGACGGCCGGTGCCGCCTGAACGAGTCCCCAGCCGTAGAAGTAGTCGGGACCAAACGGGCCGAGGTCTTTTGCAGTGTGAATCAGGATGGCCTTGACCGTCGACGGTGGTACGTTCTGCGGATCTCGCCAGACGGTCGCGACCTGGTCGAAGGCGGCGAGTACCTGACCGTAGACACCGCTGACGACCGGAGCCGCGGCCGACGTGCCGCTGAACGTGGTGTCGTAGCCGAAGGTGCCCGTCGCCTCGTCGAAGGCTGGTGTAGTCAAGGACTGTCCCGGGGCTACGAGATCTGGTTTGAGTCGACCGTCGATCGCCGGCCCGACCGAGCTGGTGTCCGCCAGCTCCAGTGACCCGACGACAACGCTACCCACCGAAATATCGTTCTTGGCGATTGGATTAGGAAGGCTCTCGAGGTTGCGCTCGCATGGATCGTCGAGCGGTACGAGCACGCCGTTGTCGTCGAGCTCGACCGCAAAGTCCCCGGTTGATCCCCTGGTGTTACCGACGGAGCTGATGCTCGCGATGCCGTACTTGCGGACGCTTTTGTCGCGCCACTTGCCGAGCACGTGGTACTCGCCGATCTTGTTGCAGTTGTCGATTCCCCAGGAGTTGTTGGCGAGAACGGCGTCGTGCTGGTTGCGCGCGTCTTTCGGGATACCAATTCCCATGGTCTTCCAGGTCTTCGGGAGACCACCGCTGACGGCGTAGCTGACCAGGTGTGCCTCGGGTAGGAAGCCGCGGGCGGTGGGATCGAGCGTGCCGTCTCCCACCATGATTCCCGACACCTGCATGACGTGGAATGAGTCGCTTTTGCCTGTGTTGCCGGTTGATACACGCCCGTCCAGGTCCGGGTGATTCAGCGGGTCCAGTTTGTCCAACTCGATCACTGCCACGGTCAGCTGGCTTCCGTTGAGGCCGTGAACCCGGTCGACCGTGCTGGTCGTCGTGATGTCCAGAGACGCCTGATCTCGGTTCTGCGGGACGGGAATGTCGTCGATCCAGAACACTCCGTCGAGCCTGGCCAGCTCGATCAGCGTCTGGAAGCCGTCAACGGCGACGAAGTGCGTGGTGTCTTCCTCGAAGAGAGACTCCGCTCCAAGCTCGGCTGCGCTCGCGACGAATTGACTCGAGCTGACGTCGGGAAAGAGCTCGACAGAAAACACCTGGCGACCATCTGCGAGTGGCGCGGACGAAGCGCGTCGCGTGGCGCGAAGGCTGCGCGCGATCCTGTCTACCGGTGCTAGCCCGCTGATGGCGCGGACGAAGTCGAGCGCCACGATTTCGCGGAGGTGAGCTAGAGGCCCGGGAACGGTTGCGTAGTACGTGAAATGCGGAAGGTAGTCCCAGAGCGTGACGCCTCGTTCGCTCAGCAGCTCGCGCTCCTCGGGACGAAGCACGACCCCTCCGTCTGTGCGCTCGATGTGGAGAAGAACGTGGCGTTGTGCGTTGGCGGTCGCAGGCAAGGTGCTGAGTCCGGGCCGAGGTTTGAAGGTTCGCGATTGCAGGTAGACCTGATCGCTCTTGTTGACGCCCCGGCTGCAGACGTCCTCCTGCTCGCCTTCCACGCGAGGATTGGGGAGCCGCGGACAGGTGTCGACTGGATCCGGGATGCCGTCGAGATCGAAATCGGTCGGCTGTTGTCCTGAGAGTGATGCTGCGAACGCCAGGATGGCGCCCGCGAGCGCGAACGAGCTCACACCTGCTCTGCGTCTCGTACTGATCATGATTGCCCCCATTTGTGTGTGGCCGTTTCGCCACTGTCTTGGTCCTCGAATTGGGCCGGACTCGCAAACGGTTCGGAGTCCGCCCTGAACCTCTTGGCGGAATCCGAGTGCCTCGGTGGACATGCAATGGCTCTACGCCGAGGTCGTCTGGTAGGAGGCCGGACGAGGTGCTCGAGAGCGGTTAGAATCGGTGGCTCACGACCCTCGCCTCGCCCTGCTGCGCCACGAGGACGTCTCGTGTTGCGCGCCTGATCCCATACGAAGGAGTCGAAAATGAAAGAACGACGAGTCACGTGGCTCATCGCCCTCCTGGTGCTGGCCCTCGCTGCACCGGTCGCGCTGATCGCCGCCGAGAAGTCCGATATCCCAAGGCGACCGGACGGCAAGCCCGATCTGAGCGGTACGTATGACATCGCCACGCTCACTCCGCTGACCAGGCCGGCACGCTACGGCGACAAGGCGACGTTGACGGAGAAAGAAGCCAAAGAGATCGCCGAGTACTGGGCAGCCAATCTCGCCAAGGACGAGGCGCCAAGTGATCCCGATCGTGAAGCGCCGCCTGAGGGTGGTGTCGGAATCTACGTTCCCGAGTTCGAAGGCGCAGCCGGCAAGGTGGGCGGTTACAACGCCTTTTACGTGGACATCGGCGAGGGCAACTTCCAGATCGATGGCGAGTACCGGACGTCGATCATCGTCGATCCGCCCAACGGTCGGTTTCCACCCTTGACCGAAGAAGCGATGAAGCGCGGCGCTGAGCAAGCGGCCTTTCGCCACGAGAACACCGGGACTGCCTGGTGGCTCGAAAAAGGACTCGAGGTCGGGCCTTATGACGATCCCGAGCTTCGCCCGTTGGCAGAGCGCTGCCTGCTCGGCTTCGGCTCGACGGCTGGGCCGCCGATGCTGCCGGTCATGTACAACAACCTCAAGCGGATCGTTCAGACCGACGACACCGTGGTCATCACGGTCGAGATGAACCACGACGCACGCGTCATCCGCATCGGTGGCGAGCACGACCCACCTGAGATTCGCAAGTGGCTCGGCGACTCCGTCGGACATTGGGAAGGTGACACCCTGGTCGTCAGCACCAAGAACTTCCGTGACGAGATCGGGTTCTTCATGGGCTCGCGCGACATGCACATCACCGAGCGCTTCACCCGCATGGACGATGACACGCTGCTGTACTCGTTCACGGTGGATGACCCCAGCACGTTCACTCAGCCCTTCACGGGCGAGTATCCGTGGCCTGCGGTGGACGAGCGCGTCTATGAGTACGCCTGCCACGAAGGCAACTACTCCCTCGGCGGCATCATGCGCGGTGCCCGGTTGCTCGAGGAAGAGTACCGTCAAGGCAAGACGGCTCAGTCGAGCGACGACTGAGTGAGCCTCGCCGACCTGTCGGCTCGGGCCGACGGGTCGGACTGAGGCCGTCCTGAGGAGGCGCTCAGCGGCGCTCTGCGCCGCCCGGCAACTGCCGACGAAGGACCAAGAGCGGATCAACCAGCGATCCGGTCATGCCGAAGACCAGTCGAGCTCCGGCAGCCTCAGAGTGGCAGAAAAGCCGAAAGGCAGCGGCGGCGACGGACACGCGCCGGTCCACCGAAACTGCCGGGGCGAGGTCCCTCGCTCCGCTCAGGATGACCGTTC
>JANQPS010001380.1 GCA_028285365.1 Thermoanaerobaculia bacterium
TTCGGTCGTGATGTTGGATCGCAGCGCAATGGTCGCGCGGCCGGAGGGAAGGACCTCGGCCAGAGCGGGTCTGTGTGAGTAGCGCATGACCGTCGTTGCGAGTCTCCGCCGTGCTTTTGGGCCCGTGGGTGGCTGTTGTGAGGCCGCGATGACGGCGGCGCGATGTCTCATGCGCCGACTCGTCCGAGGTCCTTCCTCCGGCAGGATGACCGTTGAAACCGAGACGTGGCCATTCGAACCGCCGTCATCCTGACCAGAGGCCGGTCGAGATGTCGAGTCGCAGCGTGATGGTCGCGCGGCCGGAGGGAAGGACCTCGGCCGGAGTGCATGTGTGTGTGCGGCGCATGACCGTCGTTGCGAGCTCCGCCGTGCTCGGTACCGGTGGATGCTTGTGATGAGGTCGCGACGACGGTGGCGCGAGGCCTCATGCGCCGACTCGTCCGAGGTCCTTCCTCCGTCAGGATGACGGTTGACTGAGGTGGCCATTCAACCGCTGTCATCCTGACCAGAGGCCGGTCGTGATGTCGAGTCGCGGCGTGATGGTCGCGCGGCCGGAGGGAAGGACCTCGGCCGGAATGCATCGGTGTGGTGGCGCATTAACCGTCGTTGCGAGCTCCTTTGTGCTCGGTACCGCTGAATGCTTGTGATGAAGGCCGCGACGTCTGTTGCCTTGCTCAACGAAAGAGCCCCGGAGCCGGTGAGACCGGTCCGGGGCCACAGTTTCGTGTGCTGCGCGCGCTACGCCGCTTCTACCGAGAGACGATCTCCAGCACCAGCACCTTGCCCAGGGCACGTGCCGAGTCGTAGTTCTCGGCGGTGATGATCTTGCCCTCCACGTAGACATCGTCGGTTGACGTCTGGGGATCGCCGATCGCGCCGGAGAGCAGCATGGTGGCTCCCTGTGCCTCGATCTGCCAGCGTGCGGGGACGGTGCGTTCGGGATAGCTCTGGCCGTCGAGGTCGAAGCCTGGCGCTGAACCGTTCCAACCCGTGACGGTCTTGCCCTCGAGCAGGCTCTCGCCGTCGACTCGAGCCCAGGCGAGCACGGAGACGCCGTTGCAGATGGCTGCTACGTGCTTGTCCTGTGCGACGAAGTCGTTGATCAGCTGGTTGACGATGGCAGCAGATCTCTCGTCGCGGTAGGCGGAGTTGTGGTAGGTGCCCTCAAAACCGTACTGGTACTGGGCCATGCCCCAGCCACCGCTGAAGACGATGGCGGAGTAGTCGTCGGCGCTTGCGTCGGCGAGAGCGATGTCGGGCTGTACGTGGGCGTGAGGGGTAGCGGTCTCGGTCGTCGCTGCGGCCACCACGACCTCGAGTCCGGCGGCCTCGAGCGAGCTCCGAGTGTCGGCGTAGTCTTGATACCAGAAGTCCTGGTTCGAGATCACCATCAGGACAGGACTCGGTCCGTCTGAGTTGGCGAACGTGGGCGCTCCTGCGGTCAGGAGCAGGGCACAGGCGAGGGCGGGGACGAGGAACTTGAAAGGCTTCATGATCGTTTCTCCAGATATTGTGGGCGCCTGTCGGCGCGTGTTGTCTGGGTGGATCAACGATCGTCGAGGACGGATCCCCTCACTGATTTCTGCTCGCTGACTCCGGCCGATGGTCGGCAGTAGCATCGCCACTTCGTCGGATCCGGTTCTCCTTTGAGCGCGGGGCCGACTACGCGCCTGGAAAGAGTGCTTCAGCTCCGTTGTGCGCTTTGGCGACCCGGAAGTGCCTCCTGTCGAGGGTCACGATCGCCTCCGCTTCCCATCGCTCTGCGGCCACCAGCACGGAAGCGTCGGTACCACCGAGCGGAAGGTCAGCGAATTGCGACACGAAGTCGGCAATCCGGGGCCAGTCGTCGTGCTGAGGCGCGCGGACGTCGAAGCTCTCCAGTCCAGCGAGGAACGCCGCCTCAGTTGCTGCCCCCAGTCTTCGCCCGATGAGGTAGCTGACCTCGGCAATGCAGAGCGCTGGAATCAAGAAGTCGAACTCCCTGCTCTGGAGGACGTCCAAGCAAGCTCTGTGATCGGGATCGGC
>JANQPS010001381.1 GCA_028285365.1 Thermoanaerobaculia bacterium
GACGCGCCAGCAACTGTCGCTCGAGTCGGAAGCGCTCCAGCAGGTCCGGCCGGAGCTGCCCGCCCCTCGCCATCTTGATCGCTACGAGCTGTTCATAGTCGTCTTGACGCCGGGCGAGGTGCACCGTCCCCATGCCGCCCTCGCCCAGCAGACGCTCGAGTCGATAGGAACCGACGGCAGCGCCGACGAGAGGATCGGTTCCGGGCCTACGAGCTTCCTCTCCGAGAAGCACACTCTCGACCGCCAGGGGATCTCGCTCCTCAGCGAGCAGCATGTCGTCGATCTCACGACGCAGTACCGAAGCGCGATCGCCCTTTCCTCGGAGCGCCTCGTCGAGGAACCTCTGCCTGTCGTCGCCGTCGCGCTCCAGTGCCTCGCTGAAGATGCGCTCTACCTCGGGCCACTCCTCCACGCCAACCGCCTTGATATCAACCGCCTTCTCGACCTTCTCAGACATACGAGCCGTCCGTTTCGTGCAGCTGGCCCTTCACGACGAAACCGGAGCGCCAAGTGTGACGAAGCGCTGCGGCTTCATCTCCTTGCGCAACCAGGCGCGCGCCGCGGTCCAGCGACGACGGACCGTTCGCTCCGAGAGTTCCGTCTGCTCCGCAACTTCCTCGAGCGACAGTCCGCTGAAGAACCGCAACTCGACAACACGGGCACCCTCGGGGTTGAGCTCTTCCAGGCGACTGAGCGCCTCGTCCAACGCCACCATCTCGTGAGCCTCGTCGTGAGAAAGCAGCTCCTCGACATCCTCCAGCGGAATCGGATTCTGGCGGCCACCACGCTTCTGCCGAGTGCGGGTACGAGCGTGGTCGACCAGAATGTTGCGCATCGCGCGACCGGCAATGGCAAGGAACGCGTTTCTGTCTTCGGCCTCGAGTCGTTCGGAGCGGCGCAGCTTGACGTAGGTCTCGTGCACCAGAGCGGTCGTCTCGAGCGTATGCCCCTGCCGCTCGCCACGGAGTCTGCTGCGCGCCATTTGGCGCAGCTCGGCGTACAGCAGCGGAACGAGCTCATCAAAGGCAGCGCTCTCACCTGAGCGCAGCCGCTCGAGCCACTGGGTCACCTCACCAGACGCACTCACTCTGCTCCCACTTTCTCGAGCCTCAGACCTCTCGAGCACCAAACCTTCCACAACTCCGGTCCGTCCTGCCGACCGGCGCCACTCACCATCGGCCAGTTTCGGGGCGGCGGATAGAGCGTAGCCAACTCCGAGACGTCTCACCGAGACCATTCCGGTGAACCGATTCGACACTAGGGTCGGCCGTCGAGCTAGCAAAGCGCCGAAAGCACGCAAGAAGAGTGCCCTGGCCCCCAGCTGCCGCCGACGAGCCTGTCCCACGGGCTCGAGCTCTCGCGAAACCCGACCCTCGGAGTCGATTTCCGCGCTTCGCCAAAAGAGTTGGCCACTCCTCACGTCACGTGTCGCCTCACTGAATAGGACGTTCTGCGTCCGACCGTTTCAGGCACATCGCGACCCTGGAGGCAAAGTCCATGCTCACTCTCCGCTCTAGCTCACCATCTTCATCCTCTTGGGGCCGCGTGTATGCCGCAGCTCTCACACTGGTGCTGCTGACCGCCGTTGACAAGGCCTACGCGGTCAGCCCGCTACTGCTGGCCCACTGCGACATCGACTACTCCGACGAGATACTCCCGCTGAACGTCACCCTGGAGTCCGTCACCCCCGCGGGGCCCGGCTGGGAGGACGCAACTCTCTCGTTCGATCTGAACAACACGACGACCTCCGAGTTCCAGCAGGTGAACGCGACGCTCGACCTGACAAACGCTCCGTTCGACGTCGACATCGGAGGATCTCCTCAACCTCTCGCCTCGTTTCCCGATCTGTCGTCGACGGGCACCGTCAGCGCCACACAGCCGCTGGTACTTCGCATCGAGGCCGGCGCCTCTGCCGAACTCCTGGCCGGATTCGAGGATGGCGACTACGAGCTCGAGGTAGGCGCCGCCGAAGTCTGGGTCTTCGACAGCACCATGACCGTCTTTCACTGGACCAGCGCCGACGAAGCCGCAGTCGTTGGCGGACAGAGCTACTCCGACGGGCTGAATGAGGTCACCGTTCAGCTCCTGGGATGGGAACCGAGCCAACAACTCCAGGACGCTTTCGACGACACCGGCGTCACCGTCCATCTCGTCGAGTCCATTCCTGACTACGAACTGCAGGGTCGTGTGCTCGTCGAAGGCGAACCGCCCTACTTCCTGCCCCGCGCTGGCATCTTGACCGGGCTCGAAGAAACTGACGAAACCCTCGGCATCTGGGAGCTCGAGCTGACCGCCTCGGATCCGACATCTCAGGCAGGGATACAGAGCGGCTCGGCCTGTACGCACCAGCTGGGTTTCCTCAGCCCCAATCCCCAGATCACCGGGGAGCCTGACCCACTCGTTCCGACCAAGCGTCGCGGTCTGGCTCCGGTTCGCTTCAACGACGTCGACTTCGGCGGCGTCAGCTTGAGTGGACAGATGCGAGTTCACCTGGCCAATCCCGGTTTCAACGTACGCTACCGAGACGGCCAGTCTCAGAAGTTCGATACGGGCATGACCGCCGAGATCAGCCTGTCACTCGAGGTCACAGCCACCGACACGGTCACTCTCGCCCCGGATCCCATCTCGATTCTGTCGATCTGCATCCCGCTCCCCAGCATCAACATCGGCCCGGTGTCGATCGAATCGTCACTCGACCTGGAGCACGACCTGCTGCTGGAAGCGGAGCTCCAAGCCGGCACGACCTTCGGTATCCAGAAGCGTTTTACTGCGGGATACCCGTCGAAGTGGGATCGCGACGACGATCAGTTCACCGGCTCTCCCGAGCTCGAGCCTCGACCGCTCGAGTTCACTTCCCCGAAGCTCACCGACGACACCGGTGCCTCGGCTGAGGCTCGCGCGCGAGTCGATCTCGAGGTCAACGTCTACCCGCCGGAAATCCCGGCGTGTTCGTCTCTCCCCTCCTTCACTCCCATGAGTCTGGAGGCCGAGGCTGGAGCCCGACTCGACGTCTCGCCGACAGCTGATCCCTGGTACACCTTGAGTCACGACGCCTCGATCGCGGCGTCCGTCGAGCTCGACCTCTTCGGCGAGAACACTCTCTGGGAAGCCCCGATCGTGGAGTTCGAAGGCGACGAGACCCTCGACGGTTTTCGGGGAGCGGGGCCGTCGAGCTCGCCGGCGACGCGCGGGGGTGCGCGGCCTC
>JANQPS010001390.1 GCA_028285365.1 Thermoanaerobaculia bacterium
AGACAGCCACCCGAGTTGATGGGGCAGACCTCGAGACAGGGTGTGGTGCCATGCTCGTCCCACATCTCGAGGCACGACGGTGCCGGACAGGCCGGGGTCTCCAGGGTTTCGTCTGGCGGGAAGGGCAATGTGGTGATGATGGCGGAGTACAGCAACAGGCCGTGCTCCGGATGCAGCACCGGTCCGGCGAGACTGCGCGTACCGCAACCGGCGAGCTCTGCGGCGTGAGCGATGCTCAAGAACGGCTGGTTCCCCTTGCGCACTCCGGGGGGGACGAACAGCGCGTAGTAGCCGAACTGCGCCTCGATCAGCTTGGCGATCTTGAGTCCCAAGGAGTTGATGCGGTCCGTCGTCCCCATGGTCTCGAGGTGCTCGTGGGTTGGGCTCGCCCAGTCGCCGGCACGCGGCGCGCCGCCACCGATCACGACGACGCGCTGTGCTCCTGGCAGGAGGTCGGTTGGTCGAAACCCCTCCGGAGCAGCGTCGAAGGCAACGGCGTCGGCGACTCCCACAACCAGCGCGCCGCCCTTGACGGCTGCCTCGCTGACTATTGCCTTGGCGTCATGGGTGCTGACGCTGCGACCGTCGGACGTTTCGATGTGCTCGACCATGTCTGAGGCGGATGCTGGACTGTCGCTCACGCTACTCGAGTCTCCATACTGACAGGACAGACGAAATGCGCTGCGCAGACTCAGCGCGAGCCGTAGGTGGCGAGCAGTTGCTGGGCATCGAGCGTGCTCGCGTGCTCGGGGCCGAGGGCGGCAACGCGGATGTCGAAGCAGCGCTGGGCCGAAGCGCTGGCGCCCTGCCGGTCGTTCTGGGCCATCTGCGCTTGCGCGAGGCGGCAGAGCGGGTCACTGAGCAAGGCGTGGTCGGACCCGAGGCGCTGTTCGAGCTTGAAGACGGCGTCTTTCTGGAGCAGGCGGGCGCCATCCGCGTCGCCGATAACGAGCCGCATCTCGCCTTCCAGGCTGCGCACCAGGATCGTGTTCGGGTGATCAGGGCCGATCGACTGCTCGAGGATCTTGCCGGCCTCTTGGACTAGCTCGAGAGCTTCCTGCGCCCGTCCCTGGCCGCCTCGTGCCTCTGCCTGGTTGGCCAGGAGGAGGCCAACGCGGTAGTTCCCGGGCCCGTACGCCTTCTCGACGACCGGCCGGGCCCGGATCAGGTACTCGTCGGCACGATCGTACTGTTTGTTGCCGATGGCGAAGGAGCCGAGGTTGATGAGCAGGCTGCCCACGTTCGGATGGTCGGGACCGACGCGCTCTTCGTAGATCTCCAGCGAACGCAGCAGCATCTGCTCGGCCTCGACCCGGCGTCCGAGATCTTCGTACGAGCTCGCCAGGTTGGCCATTGCCGGGGCGATGTGCATGAGCCCCATCTCGGGAGCCTGCTCGAAGTGCTCGACTGCCTTCTCGAGATGGTGCACCGCAGTCTGGAAGTCACCGAGGTGGCGATGGAGCAGGCCGAGGTTGTTGTGGGTGATGCCCAGATCTTCGTGGCTGTTCGGGGCCTGCGCCTGGGTGATGCTCAGGGCGCGCTCCCCGGCGGCCTGGGCGTCGTCCGTGCGGTCGAGCTCCTTGTAGACGAGGATCAGATCGCGCAGGACACGGGAGGTTTGCGCTGGCGGCGCCGGGTCGGGCCTGCTCTCGAGCTGGAACAAGGCGTCGGTGTGGTGCAGCATCGCCTGCTCGTAGTTGCCTTCCGAGAACTCCAGCACGCCGAGATCGTAGAGCGCTCCCGCAAGGGCCAAGCGGTCCTGAGGGTCGCGCGTGCGCTCCAGATCGACCGCCTGCTCGAGCAGCGAGCGCGCGGTGGCCTGGTCTCCCAGCCGGCGGGACACGCGTCCGATGAGCTGCATCATCGTCGACTGAATGTCTGGCGAGTCGATGAGCTCGGTCTCCACGCGCTCGGCGCCGCGCTCCAGCAGATCGCGGGCCGTGAGCTCTTCGTCGCCGGGCCGGAGCGGGTCGGCCTCTTCGAAGAGGCTGGTCAGAAAGCCCGAGACGGCGCGTGCACGAGCGGCCTCGGTCTGCGCAGCGGTGCGCTCGGCCTGCAGCCGAACGGTGTAGAAGAAGACGAGCACGAGCAGGGCCACGAGCGACATCGCTCCGAGCCCCGCGAAGGCGACACCGATCCGGTTGCGGCGCACGAACTTCTCCGCGCGGTATGCGAGGCTGGGCGGCCGCGCGACGATGGGCTCGTCAGCAAGGTGGCGACGCACGTCGCGGGCGAGGGCGGCTGGCGAGTCGTATCGCCGCTCGCGGTCCTTCTCGAGGGCCTTGACGACGATACAGTCGAGGTCGCCTTCGAGGCGACGCCCCAGCTCGCGCAACCTGTTCTGGCTTGCGGCGTCACTTCGGCCCGAGGCACGGGTGGAGATGCGCGAGGAGGGGCGGGGCGGCTCGACCTCCTGGATGATGCGGCGGATCTCGTCGAAGGAGGCCGAGTCGAGCGACGTCTCCTCGAAGGGGAGGCTGCCGGTCAGCAGCTCGTAGAGCAGCACTCCGAGGGAGTAGACGTCCGTGCGGGTGTCGAAATCGTCGGTGATCATCGCCTGCTCTGGCGACATGTAGGCCGGAGTGCCGATCCAGCCGCCGATGCGTGTCTTCACTGTCTTGTCGGTGAGCGATGAGGTCGTCGCCTTGGCGACCCCGAAGTCGATGATCTTGGGCTGGGGCTCGCCGTCGACCTCTCGCACCATCACGTTGCTGGGCTTCAGGTCGCGGTGCAGAACACCCTTCTGATGGGCGTGCTGCACGCCATCGCAAACGCGCGCGAACAGCTCCAGGCGGGTGGTCGTGTCGAGGTCTCTCTCGTCGCAGAACTGCGTGATGGGGCAGCCCTCGACGTACTCCATGGCGAAGTACGGCCGTCCCTCGGGCGTAGCGCCGCCGTCGAACACCTGCGCGATGCAGGGGTGCTCCATCAGCGCGAGCGCCTGGCGCTCGGCCTCGAAGCGCGCGACGAATTCTCTCGTGTCCATGCCGAGCTTGACGAGTTTCAGCGCGACGCGGCGTTCGACTGGCTCGCGCTGCTCGGCCTCCCAGACCTCGCCCATGCCGCCGTCACCGATCAGGCGGCGCAGGCGGTAGGGCCCGATCACCTCGGGCGGGCGCCCCTCGACTCCCGGTCGCCAGGCGGTGCGCTTCGTCTCGCCGGGGCGGGCGTCCGAGCCGTAGGATCGATAGATGGGGGTTCTGTCGTCGGGCACTGGCTGTTCAGTCTAGGACCTTTTCGAAGCTCCGGCGAGAGCGCCGGACGGCCTACGACTCCGCTCGAATTCAGAAGGCGTCTGCCTTTGCGTCTCCGCGGCTGACGCTACGACTCCCGCCGTGAGTACTCGACCTCGTGAGAGGTGGCTGCCGTATGTCGCTGACGCTACTTGAGTCTCCGGTGCTCCATGCCGACGGGACAGACGCGCATGCACTCGAAGCACTGTGCGACGCTCTCCTTGTAGGAGCAGAGCGCGGACAGAGACTGAGTGAAGAAGTCGGAGTAGATCATCGACCGACGGCGGTCCTGGTCGGGCTCGGTCGTGATCTGCACGAGCGACTTCTGCAGGCTGCCAATGCCGAAATTCATCGATCGTGACGTGCAGCGCTCGCGGTCGTAGTACGAGTAGCTGATCCGTCCGTCTTCGTCGAGGCTGCCCTCCAGACAGCCACCTTCGTCCTTCGGGCACGACGCCAGACACGGTGTGGTGCCCAGCTTGCGGTACATCTGGATGCAGTGGCGAGACGGGCACACGTCGTCTTCGAGTACGTGGTCTGGCTCGAGATCGAGTGTCGTCACCAGCGCGGCGTAGTAGAGCAGTCCGTATTCGGGATTGAGAATGATGTTGGCGGCGAGGGACCGAGTGCCGAGCCCCGAGAGGACAGCGGCCAACATCATCGACATCGGCGGCTGGTGACCGCCGGTCGGCAGCGACCCGGCCTGGATCGCCTGATGACCGTAGCGCTGCTCGATCGTGTCGCACATGACGTGGATGGCGACGTTCTCGCGGAAGTCGTAGCCGGTGATCTCCATGACCCGGTGGTCCGGGCAGCGCCAGGCCCCGGCGGTTGGCCCCAGATTACCGGCGACCACGACACTCTTGGCGCCGGGAAGGAGGTCGCCCGGTCGATGGCCCTCCGGAACGAACTCGTTGAAGGCGTCGGCCGCAGCAATACCGATGACCAGGCCGCCGGCCTTGTGGCCGACCGCCTTGATCTCGTCTGTCACAGCGAGACGCTCGGTTGGGGGCACGATGACCCAGCTTAGCTCGAAAGCGCGAGAGCTGGTTCAGCGGCGCTTCCCTTGGGTCGAAGCTCTACTCAAACGCATGCTCGCTTGCGGAAACGTCGGAAGCGCTGATCCTGAACGGAAGCTCCATGCGATCGAGAACCGCTTCGAAGCGCGGATCCCCTCGGAGAGAATCCCAGATCGGTGCTGTACCGAGGCTCGATTGGCCCTCGTTGCGCTGGCTGAGAGAGCTCTCCAGCCAGTCGAGCGCTGTCTCTCTATCGCCCAGATCCAGGTAAGTCTGAGCCAGCTGAATATGGGGCAAGATGGTATGTGCTGGACCGCTGGCGAGCCTCGATCGAAGCTCTTCGTCGTACGCGCGCACGCCTCCGCGCTCATAGACACCTTGCAGCTCGGGCGTCTCTCCCCACATTACTCGCCTCATCTCGAGCTTGAGCTCGGTCGCCCGGTCTCTCGCTCCGAGCGCCGTGTGGATGTTGATCAGGTGAAAGAACACCATGGGGTGATTGGGGTGGAGCTGCCCTGTTCGTTCACACTGCGCTAGGGCCTCCTGATAACGACGTTCTCTGTAGAGGACCTCGCAACGATTGGCGCCAGCGAGGGGAGAGAGCGGATCGAGCTCGAGACTGAGGCGACTGTGCTCTCCGGCGGCCTCGAAATCACCGAACACTTGAAGGACGACGGCCAGCACCTGCCGCGCCGATGCTGAGCCGGGATTGAGCGCCACGGCTCTCCTGGCGTGGCGTTCCGCCGCGTCCCAGTCCCACTGCCAGTGGTACGCCACCCAGGCCAGGGCCTCGTCTGCGAGAGCAAGATTCGGCGCCAACTCGAGCGCACGCCGAGCGGCGTCCAGAGCCGCCGGGTACGCCTCCACTGGAGGCATCGCGACGAGACCCGCAAGGAGATAGGTCTGGGCCAAGCTCGCCCACCCCTCGGCGAATCCGGGCTCGAGCTCGGTGACTCGTAGCGCGCGCTCTACTGCCAGAGGGAGAGAATCCGAGGTAAAGAGCGCTTGGAGATGTTGCGCCTCGAGCAGTGCCTCGCTTGCTTCGACCGAAACGGACGTGCCATCTTGGAGGCTTTTGCTCTCTTGTTCAGTAAGGCTCACCTCGAGCTCGCTGGCAATGGCGCGCGCTACCTGACGCTGGATGGTGAGCAGGTCGCCCATGCCTCGCTCGTAGCTCTCGGTCCACAGCGAGCGATCGTCGGCTGCCCTGATGAGGTTGACGTGGACGCGAACGCGATCTCCCAGACGGGTCACCGAGCCCTCGACCACGCCCTCCACGTCGAGCTCTCTGGCGATCTCCCCGATGCTCTTCTCGGTGCCTTTGTAGCGCATGGCCGAGGTTCGTGAGATGACCTTTAGCTGGCGGAGCTTCGAGAGCTCGCCGATCAACATCTCGGTCATGCCCTCGCTGAGGAAGAGCTCGTCCTCGTTCTGAGAGAGATCGAGCAGCGGAAGAACGGCCAGGGACGAGACGCTCCGTGGGTTCGACTCGACGGAGCTCAGGGGCGCCGACCCGAGATTCGACCTGATGGGTGGCAGCGCAATGGCACCTAAGAGCAGAGCGAGGAGCGTCGCAGCACCAGCGAGTGCCCATGAGAGCCGGCGACGACGACGAGTCGCCACCTCAGTGAGGGCGTGGTGCAGCTCGCCGGCGTCGGTCCAGCGCTCGCTCGGATCTTTCGCGAGGCAACGCTCGACGAGCGAGCTGAACGCCCTGGGTAGGCCAGGCCGCATCTCGTCGGGTTTCGCCGGGACCTCTTTGAGAATCGAAGAGATGACGCCTGCTGCACTGTCGCCGTGGAACGGGCGCTCGCCGGTCGCCATCTCGAACAGGACGATGCCGAGGGCAAAGACATCCGATCGAGCGTCGACCTGCCGACCTTCCAGCTGTTCAGGCGACATGTAGGGCAGGGTGCCCATCGCCATGCCCGGGAACGTCATCGTCTCCGACTGGAGATCACGGTGGCCCTCGATGTCGTCGATCTTTGCCAGACCGAAGTCGAGCACCTTGACGCGCTTCGAGGCGTCGAGCATCACGTTGCCCGGTTTGAGATCGCGGTGGGTGATCCCGTGCTCGTGAGCGACGGCCACCGCTTCGGTGAGCTGCAGGCCCATGTTCAGCAGCTCCGCCTCTTCGAGTCCGCGCTTGGGAATCGACTCTTTCAGTGTCGGACCGTCCACCAGCTCCATGGTGAGGAACAGGACGTTGTCGACCTCTTCGACCGAGTAGACCGTGACGATGTTCGGATGATTGAGCGCGGCGAGAGCGCGCGCCTCTCGCTTGAACCGCGCCCGGAGTGAGGGATTGGCGGCGAGATCGGGGCCAACGACCTTGAGCGCAACCTGGCGTCCCAACTCGCAATCGCGAGCGAGCCAAACCTCGCCCATGCCGCCGACTCCCAACAACTCCACGGCCTCATAGCGACCGAGTTGCCGGCCTGGCTCCAGTGAATGCTCTCGAGGCGCAACCGCCGTGGCTTCCATCGCCGCGCCAATGACCTCGCCCACCTGGTCAGACGTTGCGGATTCGTGACCCAACAGCGACAGAACTTCGGCCTTGAGCTCGACGTCATCGCGGCACTCTGAGTCGAGAAAAGCCTCTCGTTCGGCGGGCGTCAACTCGCTAGCGGCGTCGAAGAGCTCTCGGAGCCGTTGCCAGCGTTGGGGCTCCATGGTTTGGGGCATCGTTCAGAAACTGTAGCGAACTCCGAGCTGGACCGAGCGTGGCATGAAGTCGATCGTCGGCTCGAGAAAGTTTGGATTGCGCTGGCCACCGCGTGCGAACAGTGAGTCCGGGGCCACCAGGACCTCCGTTCCCGCCAGGTTGAAGACTTCGATCATGAGCTCGACTCGATGACGGCCGATGATCTCGATGGCCTTGGCCACCCGGAGATCGAGGTGCCACCAGTCACGACCGCGAAAGCTGTTGCGAGATAGGTGACGATCGAGCCCGAGCGCCGGATCAGGGCCAGGACGATCCGAGAAGAAGCCGTCGTTGTTTGTGTCTTCGCTCACGAGAGGATTGACCGGAACACCCGACCGATAGCGTCCGAACCCCGAGAGGGTGATGCCAAAAGGACCTCGATACGAGCCGGTGACGACGATTCGGTGGCGCAGATCCTGGGTGCTGGGGCCCCAATCCTGGTCGAGGTCGTAGAAGTCCTCTGGAGACGCGAAGAGGGCGTCGAACTCGAACGAGTCGTGGTCTTTCAGCTCGGCGTAGGTGTAGTGACCACGAAAAGACCAGCCCTGAGCGAGGCGTTTGGTCGCGATCAGACTGATCGCAACATGTTCCGCTTCGGCATCACTGGTGAACTGGATCTTCTGACCAAAGCTGGGATCGACACGCGCCCTCGCACCGCCGTAGATGGGACGGTTGTCTGGGGTCAGGCCAAGAGGTGTGGGGTCGAGATTGGCGTCGAGGTTGCGCACTCTGTGACGCGACTCGGAGAAGGTCCCTTCGACGGCGACTGTCCAGTTGTCTGCCAGTACGTGCTCGACCGCGAGCGAGGCGCGAAGAGTTTCAGGATTCTCGAAGTCTGTTGCGAACAGAAAGAGGTCGGGTGGCGCGTCTGAGAGACCAGGGAGGTCCGGGGAGAGACGCTGAGGGTACGTGGGAAGAAGCGGGTGTCCCAAGAACAGGTTCGTGACTCGGTTGTTGATGCCGTTGCTCAACAGCACGTTCGCAGCGAGCAAAGACGGTGTCCAGCTGTGGAAGAGGCCGACTCCGCCGCGAACGACCGATCGGCCTCGACCTCCGGGGTCCCAAGCGAAGCCGAGTCGCGGAGCGAGATCGGTGTCGTCGGGGACAAAGCGGGTACGAGGCTCGAGCGGATTGCTGGTTTTTGGTGAGGGGTTATCCTGGTTCTGGAGACGCAAACCGAGCTCGATCGTGAGCTTTGGTCCTGGCTGCCACTCCTCTCCGACATAGAAAGAGAACAGCTCGGTGTCCAGATCGACCAGACCGTCGACGGGCGAGAAGCCCTGGGAGTAGAAGAGTGGTGTGCCCGAGAGAAAGAACGCGTAGTCCGGGAAGAAGTAGAAGCCGCCACAGTTGAAGCAGAACTGATTGGTCGTGTCGAGCACTTCCGCGTCAAACCCTGTCCTCAGAGTGTGGTCGCCGCCAACCCAGGTCAGATTGTCTTGCAGCTGAAACCGTTGCTCGTCGGTCGTGCTGGGCAGGAAGTTCGACTGACCGAGGAAGGTGTCCGCGCCGGCGCCAACCACGGCCCAGGGTAGATCCGTCGAGTTGGAGCCGTTTGCGCTGTCTTCAGAAGACCACTGCAGACTGGCTTCGTTGAACCATCGACTTCCCAGAACCGAGGACAGTGCCAGCGTTGTGGATGCCGTCGCGCTCTCGAGTGGTCCGTTCGACGACGCGCCGACCCATCGACTGCCACCCCAGGCAGAGTTCTCGCCGACGTAGTCGAGCCAGTTGCCGCGCAGGCTCGTGCGGTGGCGGTCGTTGTGAGCCCAGTCGAAACGCGCCGTCAGGACTTCCGCGTCGCTCGTCGTCAGGTAGTCGAACTCTGTCGACGGGTCGAGTCCGAGCTCGCGCAAGCGGTTCTCGAAGGGAGTTTGCAGTTCCGGGTCGAGGCGCTGCGGACTGCGATCGAAGTCGTCGTCTCGACGCTGGCTGTCCAGTGCCACAAAGAAGTGTGCCCTGTCGCGTCGGATGGGCCCCGAGAAGGAGAGCCCGGCCTGATGGCGTGAGAATCCCGAAGCGCCGTTGCCGAAGACATCGGTGGCCACCATGTCGTCGTCCTGGAAGTAGCTGTGCGCGGTTCCATGTAGCGTGTTTCCGCCTCTTTTCGTCACCGCGTTGACCAGGATGCCCGAGGCTCCACCGAAGCGAGGGTCGTAGCTCGAGCGCAGGACCTGAAACTCCTGAATGGCCGTTCGGCTGATGGTGAAAGGTGACGCGATTCCGCCGACCGGTCCGGCAAGGAACAAGCTGCTGGCGGCGGCGCCATCGAGCGAGAACGAGGTGCTCGAGTGCTCTTCACCCAGTCCAGAGAAGGTGTCGGGACTGGTCTGAATCACCTGTGGTGAGAGGAGAGCGAGATCCTTGAAGTCGCGGCCGTCGAGTGGCAGCAGAGAGATGGTCTCGTCGTCGACCACGTCGGCCAGAGACGTGCGGGTCGTTTCCAGGAGAGCAAGGGTGTCTTCGACCTGGATTTCTTCGCTGAAGGCCACAGCTCTGAGCTCGATGACGAGCGAAAGCTCAGCGCCAACTCCGACCCGGACCCCTCGCAGCTCGAACGGCAAGTAGCCGGCGCGCTCGGCGCGCACGGCATAGAGACCGGGAGGGAGGAGTCGGATCTGGAAACGTCCGTCAGCCGATGTCTCCTGACGGGTGCGGTACCCCGTCCGGATCTCTTCGACCAAGATGGTGACCGCTGCGAGTGCAGAGCCCTCGTCCGCCGCGACCGCAACGCCGCGGAGAGCTCCGCTCGCTGTGTCGCTTTGGCCAGAAGCCTCTCCGCTGAGGCTCAGCGAGCACAAGACGATGGCGAGCCCAAGACGCCACGGAGCCCGCCGGGGCCCTGCCATGCAGCGCTGCTGGTCCCAAGACTTGTCGGCCGTCATGACTGGCTCGGGAAGGTAGCACAGCGCAAGTCCGTGAGACCGCGGCAGGGTCGGGTTCGATTCGGCTGACTCCGTGGAAACTCTGTGGTCCAACCCACTTCCGTGAGCGCGGCCTCGGGTGTCGTGAAGAGGGGTGAGCTACTCCAGCGGCTGCCGAAGAAACCGCGCCACGTTGTGTCCGACCTCTGACGGAGTGTAGTTGCCTTCGCGATACCAGAGCTGGGTGGAGTTGAGGGTGCCGAGTACCGTCAGACGGAACAGCTTCTTGTCGATGTCCTCAGCCAGTGGAAGGTCATCGATGATGTCGATGAAGCTGCTCTCGTATCCGTCGCGCAGCATGGCGAGCTCCTCTCTGATGTCGGGGGCGTCATCGGGAAGTACGCCGATCATCACCTTGGCGTAGTGGCTGCGATCGAGCACGGTCTCGACATGCCGGACCACGGCAGCGTCGAAGCGCTCCCACGGATCATCGACCTCGCACGTTGCGTCGTCCAGCTGCTGCTGGATGCCACCGACAGCCTGGCGGTAGATTTCGAGCAGGAGCTCTTGCTTGGACTCGAAGTGGTAGTACAGCGAGCCCGGCTGCATGCCGGTCGCGGATGCGATGTCTCGCATGGTCGTGGCTTTGTAGCCCTTGGTGGCAAACAACCGAGCGGCTGCTTCCAGCACGGCTTCCAGGCGGTTGTGCGAGCGAGTGCTCTTCGGCTGTTCTTTGGCTGGCTGTCTACCCATGGGCGTCAAAAGTAACTTGACTTGGCTCAGTTCTGTGTCCAGAATAACCAAACAAACGTTAGGTTGGCAACAAATGAGTCACCAGCAGACCTCCCCGTATCGGGTGCTCGTCACCAAGATTGGCCTGGACGGTCACGATCGGGGCAGCCGCATCGTGGCGGCTTATCTCCGAGACGCCGGTATGGACGTCATCTACACACCTCCTTGGCAGCGCATCGAAGCCGTCGTGCAAATGGCCCTTCAGGAGGATGTGGACCTCATCGGAATCAGTTCGCTGGCGACCGACCACTTGATCATCCCGGACCTGATGAGAGCGCTGCAGGAGGCGGATCTGGGTGACGTCGAAGTTTTTGTCGGCGGCATCGTTCCGGAGCAGGAGCGGCCACGACTCCGAGACTCCGGTGTACGCGCCGTCTTCGGTCCAGGATCACGTCGAGAAGAGATCGTGGAGTGTGCGCGCGATCTAGCCGGCAGGGCCCGGCGGGCGAAGCTCGAGCGCTATGCCGACGCATCGGCGGAAGAGGGTTGAAGTCATGACGAAATCGAGCCGCGAGCCGGTTGAATCTGAGCACGCAGGTTGGCAAGAGTGGCAAGAGTCTTACCGGG
>JANQPS010000010.1 GCA_028285365.1 Thermoanaerobaculia bacterium
GGACCGGTGCGAAGCCCTCGGTATCCGACACTCACAGACTCGGCCCTACCGCCCACAGACCAACGGCAAGGCCGAACGCTTCATCCAGACCCTCAGCCGAAAGTGGGCCTACGGGAAGAGCTATAGGAGCTCCAGACAACGAGCCAAGGCCCTGCCGCAATGGATCCGCTCCTACAACTTCGAGAGACCGCATCATGCACTCGGCCTCATCACTCCGGCCGAAAGGCTCAGGAGCTTCGAATGAACAACCTACCTAGACGTCACATCTAGTACCTTCTCATCAGGCCAACGACGATCCCTTGGATCTCGAGGTCGCTGGCCTTGACTCGGATCGGCTCCATCTGGGCGTTGGACGGTTGGAGCCGAACGCTCGAGCCTTCCGGATAGAACCGCTTGAGCGTGGCTTCACCGTCGATCAGGGCGACGACCATCTCCCCTGGTGACGCGTCCTTGCGACTGAGTACCACGACGAGGTCGCCATCGCAGATCCCCTCGTCGATCATGGACTGTCCGTTCACCTGCAGGACGTAGTGGTCGCCAGCACCTTTCATGAGCTGCGAGGGGACGGCAACCGACTCGGATCCGGCAATCGCTTCGATCGGACGTCCGGCGGCGATGCGGCCATGAAACGCGACATCCGAGACACCTGCGGTGCCGCCGCGCTCGTCCCTGTCCGTTGACACCGCCTTGACCACAATTCCACGCCGTTGGTTGCGCTCGCGAGCCAGGAGTCCTTTTTCACGGAGGAGGCGAAGATGCTTGTAGACCGTGCCGTACGAGCTGTAGCCGAAGTGGTCACGGATCTCACGATGCGTCGGGGAGACGCGCTCGCGTGCTCTGAAGTCTTCGATGTAGTCGAGAATCTCTCGCTGGCGCCTGGTCATGTTGACGTCGGCTTCGTCGACGGCCACTGCCACACCTCCTTCGCTCGTCAGACGGCAACGCCATCATAGGCGCAAACCAGGCGTAAGGACAAGGCGAGCGCCCACAGCGAGAGATCAGGTCGGACCGTCAACACCACGCCGGACAGGCCTAGCGAGCGACCGCGTGTCCACAGCCCGTCATGCCGCGGTTATGATCGGCGGCTATGCAAGTCGAACGTCACAAGCTCGCCAACGGTCTCGACATCGTGCTCCACCACGACGATCGTCTTCCGTTGATCGCCATCAATATCTGGTACCACGTCGGCTCGAAAAACGAGCGCCGAGGTCGAACCGGCTTTGCCCATCTGTTCGAGCACATGCTCTTTCAGGGCTCGCAGAACGTAGACGATACGGATCACTTCAAGTACGTGCAGCAGGTCGGCGGAGTCGCCAACGGCTCCACGTGGTACGACCGGACCAACTACTACGAGACACTGCCGGCGCACAATCTCGAGCTCGGGCTCTGGCTCGAGTCAGATCGCATGGGTTTTCTCCTCCCGGCGATGACTCAGGACAAGCTCGAGAATCAGAGGTCGGTGGTCATGAACGAGCGGCGCCAGCGCGTCGACAATCAACCATACGGTCGAGCCACCGAGCACGTGCACGAGATGCTCTACCCGGAGAACCATCCCTATCACTGGCCCGTGATCGGTTACATGGAAGACATCGCCGCCGCCACCCTGGACGACGTCAGTGATTTCTTCAGCACCTACTACACGCCCAACAACGCCGTGCTCACCCTGGCTGGCGACTTCGAAAAGGGTGACGCTCTGGGCCTGATCGAGCGCTACTTCGGAGACATCCCGAGAGGCCCTGAGCCACAACGACCCGACGCTGCCATGCCACGGGCGCAGCGTCGTGTCGAGCACATGACCGACAAGGTCAGTCTCCCGAGGGTCTATTGGGCTTTCCCGATGCCGGGGTTCGGAACTCGCGAGTGGTACGCAGCGAGTCTGTTTGCCACGGTAGCGACCGGCGGCAAGTCGGCACCTTTGTACAAAGACCTGGTTCGCGACCGGCAGATCGCCCAGAGCGTGTTCTGCTACGTCGGCCCGATGGAGAGCTGCTCGACGTTCGGCATCGTCGCAACCGGCAAGCCCGACGTGAGCGCGGATGAGCTTGCAGAAGCCGTCGAAGCACGCTGGCGTCAGTTCCTCTCGGATGGTGTCGACGCTGCGGAGCGCGAGCGCGCCCTCAGAGGCCTGCTGTTCAATCACTACAACGAGATGCAGTCGCTCGACAATCGCGCCGATGCGCTGTCGATGGCCACGGTGTTTCTCGACGATCCACAGGCCGTCTTCTCCGAGCCAGAGCGCTATCAAGCGATCGACGAGGCCATGCTCATCGAAAATGCGCGCGAGTACCTCGACCTCGAACGCTCGATCCGGCTGAGCGTCTCACCAGATCCCAATCAGGCGGAGGCAGCATGAGCTTCAACGGTGAGCTCGACCGATCGCGTCCGCCCGAGTCGGGCTCGGCTCGATCCTTCTCGTTTCCCGAGCCGATCCTCCACCGGGCACCCAGTGGTCTCGAGATCCTCGCTATCGAACGATCCGATCTGCCGATGCTCGGCGTCGAGTACCTCAATCGGGCCGGGGGCAAGAACAACCCCGTCGAAACTCCGGGACTGGCGTCCTTCACGGCGTCCCTGCTCGACGAGGGCACGGTCCATCGCACGAGCGACGAGATCTCCGAGCAGATCGAGCAGCTCGGCGGGCACTTGATCCCGTCCGCAGGATGGGAGTGCGCGGCGGTCAGCGTTGGAGTGCTCCAGCAGGACCTCGACTTCGGCATCGAGCTCCTCCAGGAGATCGTCAACCAACCGTCTTTTCCCGACTCGGAGGTCGAGCGCATCAGGCGGCATCGACTGGCCGAGCTGGCTCGTCACCGACACGATCCCTCGGCTCTAGCATCCCGCCACCTGTTGCAGACTCTCTATCCCGAATCGGCCTACGGCAACATCCTGCTGGGCACCCGATCGAGTCTCGAAACGCTCGGTCGCAACGATCTCGAGGCCTTCTGGAGGCAGCACCTCCGCGCGGCCGAATCGTGCATTCTCGCGGTGGGTGCGATCTCGGACGACGTTCTCTCGCGTCTCGAAACCGAGTTCGCGTCGCTCCAGGAAGGTTCGTCAGAGCCTTCGCCCACGGTTGTTCCGAGGACAATCGAGGAACTCGAGATCCACCTGGTGGAACGCAAGGACGGCAGTCAGACCGAGCTCCGTGTCGCTCACCCTTCGATCCCGCGCAAACATCCGGACCGAGTTCCCATGTCGTTGATGAACTCCATCCTCGGCGGGAAATTCACGAGTCGACTCAACCTCAATCTTCGCGAGAAACACGGTTACACGTACGGGGTCCACAGCCAGCTCGCCAACCGAAGTGGTCCTGGACCTTTTGTGGTGAGCGCGGCAGTCGAGACCGAGAGCGCGGGGCCCGCCGTGCGCGAGATCCTGTCCGAGCTCCACAGAATTCGTGACGAGCCAGTCGATACCTCCGAGCTCGAAGACTCCCGCAACTATCTCCTTGGCGTCTTCCCCTATACGTTGCAGACGCTGCAAGGGCTCCTGGGACGACTCGAGGACATCGCCATTCACGATCTTCCGCTCGACTACTACGACACGTTGCCTGCGAAGATCCGAGCCGTGACCGCGTCCGACATCCAGCAGGTCGCGCAAAACCACCTGCGTCCAGATCGGCTGATCATCGTCGCCGTAGGACCCAGTGATCAACTGCGCTCTCAGTTCGATGGGCTCGGACCGCTCACTGTCCACGACCCGGACCAGGCGACGGTCTCGGCGTAATTCGAGAGGGCGAAATCGTCCGGTCCCGCCAAGGCGGAGCCAGGGCCCAGAGCGCCTTTCGGGCGTTCAGACAGGCCACTGAGAGCGGCTTCAGACAGCAGGAATTGCTGGAGTCGCCGTGCTATATTGGCCTGCTTTGACACAAGACTCGTCGCGCTTGCGGACCACGCTGGCGGCGAGCTTCAACCTACCAGCAGGATACCCAGCAGGATCGAACCCTCACCTTGGACGCCTCCGCGCTCGGGGAAGCGATTTCAACGCTCCAGCCCGTGCTCCCGGCGCCTGAGATCCCGAATCGATCGCTGGAATTCGGAGGCGCT
>JANQPS010000011.1 GCA_028285365.1 Thermoanaerobaculia bacterium
ACCACCGATCCCACGAGCTCGAAGTGCACCACGAGCTCTGGGCCTGACGACCAGACTCGTCCCGCGCCAAGGATTCCGCTACAATCCCGCTGCCCCAGCGGCGCTGGTCCACGGACACGCGGTCTCCGCGCAACCCGGCCACGCTCGCGGCATCCGGGCCGATGTAGCTCAGCGGTAGAGCAGCTGATTCGTAATCAGCAGGTCAGCGGTTCAAGTCCGCTCATCGGCTCCAGTGTTTTCAACGACTTACGGACGACACGACGAACCGCAGCCTCGCTCGTACAATCACCCTACAATCGCGAAAGGGCCGCTCCTTCGTCACTCGTCGATCGCCTCCTGCGCTCCTCAAGCCACCGGTCGAGCTCTTCCCGCTGATAAACGACGCGCCGGCCTAGCTTCGAGAATCGCGGTCCACCGCCCAGAGACCGCATGGTTTCAAGCGTCGCCGGGCTAAGGCCGAGGTACGCGGCCGCCATCGGCGTATCGAGCACGCCACCGTCGAGAACGATCGTCCGCGGCTCTCGCGGCGACGTTCTGGCCGCCCGGCGTCGCCGCGGACCACTTGGTTCTTGATTCTGGTTCGGGGGTGCTAGGGAGTCGAGGACAGACTCGAACTCCCGTAGATCCGCGACGATCACGTCGGCAGATGAGAGGTCGCTGACCGCAGCGCGGACCTAGTCAGCGACCTCGTTGCTCGAACACGGAACGAAGAGCGCTTGCTGATCCCGATGGTTCCCATGTCCATGAGACTCGGGCCAGAGACCGCGCGGATCGGGCGCTGATATTGCCTGGAGCAATGAAACGACCGTCCTTGGCTGGCCTAGCGGCGCTGGCTCTGTCATAGACGACACCGTGGGCCCAATCGACAACGGCTCGGCCTTCCGAGAGTGACGAGAACGGACATCCGGCCCCGCATCGAGGAGCCTCCGATTCATTCCCTTCAGGGAGAGTGCTGGCACGGCCGCGATCACGCCGAGGGCCGGCCATGGCCGACTATCCACCGGCCACACGGAGGGGCCGCGAGCTGCCGCTCATCGCGCTGGCCTTGATGCACACACTCGTGGCTCCGATTCGTTGGCGATCTTCACTCGTTGGTTACGGCGGGTCGGCAAGATCAGCGAGCCGCCCGTAGAGCAAGGACAAGCGCGAGTGGATCGGGTCACTGTGACTTGTCGGCTGGCTGCGAAGACGTGATCGAAGCACACTGATTGCGGCGACCAACTGCTCCTCGGTGGCCTTCTCGACCTCGTCGGGCAAGATGAGATCCGCCCAGAGAATGAAGAGAGAGCTCGGCGGCCGCTCCAACGTCTCTGTGGACTCCTCGAGAGTGGCGATCGCCGCTTCGGTGTTGCCCGCTCGTGCATGCAGTTGTGCGAGCGCGAGCCAGCCCTCGTGCCTTTCGGGCAGCAGCTCGATGAGACGTCGAGCTGCCGGCACGCCGCGCTCGACCGAACCGCCTGCGATCGCCGTTTGCACCAGCTGCTGCAGCAACTCCACGTCTTCGGTGTCGAAGGTGGCTCGCTCGAACGAGTCGAGTGCTGGGGGCGTCAGTCCGACATCCGCGTAGCGCTGACCGAGCCATTCGTCACGACTCACACCGTAGGGCCGCGACTCCAGCTCGACCAGGTGCTGCCACCAGGATCGGAGGTTCTCTTCCAGGGCGGCCCGATCACCGAGCTCGGCGAGCAGCCAGTGACGCTGCTCGGAGAGCTTGGGAACCTGCCAGCGTGCAGCCTTCGAGAGGGCATTCTGCAGATGTTGATCGGCGCCCGCGAGGTCGCCCTCGGCGGCATCGAGGGTCGCCAGTAGCCGTTGGCCATCGGCGGCCGTCTGCTGGTCCGCGAGCAAGGTCGCCACGGTAGACCGCGCCCGCTCGGCACCGTGAGCTTCCGCCTGTAGTGCGACAAGCCCTTCGAATAGCTCCATGCGCCCAGTACCGTTGTTGCCGGCGTAGGCGTTCTCTAGCATCGTGATGGCCGCCTCGGCCTGGTCGTTAGCGAGCGAGAACGCGTATTCGACCAAGTCTTCCGCCGGCATGGTGCCAGCCTGGTACCACTCGGACATGATCCCGAGGCGCTTCCCCCAGTCGCCTCTCAGCAGGTAAAAGCGCTCCAGACTCGGGTAGATGTCGTGCGCTCTCTTCTCGTCCCTCGCCCGCGCACGAACGGCCTTCTCAATGACCTCGGCTGGGAGCAGGTCGGCGAAGGTCTCGATGAGCTTCTCGAGAGTGTACTTGTCGGCGTGGCTGATGGCGTCTGGGGCCAGCGCGAGATACGGTGCTGAGCGCTCGCAGCCCATCGCGATCGTGAGGTTACGCGCAATATCCTGGGCTGGGAGTGTGCCTACCAAGGACGCTGCCGTCGTGCAGTCACCAGCGCGCACCAGAGCGAAGATGGCGCCGCTCAGCGCCTGGCCACGGCGCTCGGGCGGGAGCTTCGCAGTCGCTGCCTCGAGAGCATGGAGGTCACCCCCGCGACCGATGAGCTGAGCCAGAGTCGTGTTGGCGTTGGTCCAGGCGCGATTCTGCTGGTCGGCCGGAAGCTGGCCGATGGCGCGCTCGTAGCAGCGGGTGATCTCACCGAGGTCCAGCGTTGCGCGATCGCCTTTCCTGACTTGGGTGAGCCGGTAACAGAGCCTCACCGCATCCTGGCCCGAAGCACGTGTGAGCTCGTCACGCACTGCCTCGAGGTAGCGCTCCTGACCTTCGGTCTGGCGCACTCGCTGGAGCCAGAGCTCGCGAGCGTTCCGATCATCCGGTAATGCTGCGCGCCAGCGCTCCGCTACCGCCTCAGCTTCGGGTTTCCGACCACTGTGGTCGTAGTGTTGGTACAGAGCGCTCCAGAGCTGTTCGTCGGTTGGGTGGTCGGCGACGGCTTTCTCGAGCACGCTCTCGGCGCCATGCGTCTTGCCGACGCGTTGGAGCTGCTGAGCATGCAACCGGGCCGCGGTCGCGCTTTCCGGATGTCGCTCGTAGGCGATGCGGATTGCGTCAGGGCGCTCGGCACCTGGTGCGGACAGAGCGCGTATGAGGTCGGGGACGGCACTGCCGGGTAGAGCTTCTCTGAAACGAGCGAGCATCTCGTCCAACGCTCTCTGGTAGGCGATCGTCCTTTGCTCAGGGTCACCACCAGACGCGAGCTGCGCTTCCATGTGGAGCGAGCTGAGCAGGCTGCTCCAGCCTCTCTCGTCGGCGCCTCCAGACTCGATGAGCTGCTTTTCGAGCTGGAGACGGGCAGCCTGCATCTCCGCCCGCTGTTGCGCCCGTTCCTCAGGACTCAGTCGTCGGTTCTGGGCCGACACGGGTAGTAGGGCAGCGCTTACGAGCAACACAAGCGGCAACAGCAGTCGGTGGCAACGACGCCGACACTGGCTCATGGAAGTCTCCTCACACCCGATCGTGTGTTGACAGCGAACTTGCTACGCTACTTGAGAAGAGTTGAAGCAGCCAGACTCAACTCAAGTTTAGATGAGGGAGTAACTGATCTTGACTAGTCTCCTGCTCGCCGCGAGCCTAGCCATCGCAGCCCAAGCGACGGCTCAGGCCGAAGAGGTCGACGCCCGCGCCCTGCTCGATCGAGCCGAGGCGCTCTATAACGGCTACGGGATCGAGGCCGACCATCGCCGTGCGGCGGCGCTGGTGAAGCAGGCAGCGGCCACCGGCGATCCGCTCGCCAACCTCAGACTGGCGACGCGCCAGTTCTACCGCCGAGTCGCCTACGAGCAGGACCCGTCGAAGGCGGCGGTGATAGCGCGCGAGCACTTTCCGGCGGCGCTCAAGCTCGCCAGCGCCGGCGACAAAGACGCACAACAGCTCATTGGTGAGATCCTCGTCTCAGGGATCGGCCGAAAGGAGAACGGAGAGGAGGGACGACGCTGGCTCGAGCGCGCGGCCGCAGCCGGACACGTCGACGCCATGCACACCCTCGGCTGGATCCTTGTCTCGGGAACGAGTGTCGCCGCCGACGTCAAGCTGGGCAGACAGTGGCTCGAGAAGGCCGAGAAGGCTGGTGACTGCGGAGCATCCTACGACCTCGGCGAGCGTTTCATCACTGGCAGCGGTTTGCCACGCGATCCCGAGCGAGGGAGGCAGTCCTTCGAGCGCACCGTCCAGTGCCGGTATCCGTCCGGCATGTCACGCTACGGTTGGCTGCTGCTTTCCGGCGAGGCCGGCAAGACCGACGTCGAGCGCGGGCTCCAGCTGCTGGAGGGCGCCAACGAGCTCGGGGAAGGTTCCGCCGGCTTCAACCTGGGCTACGCCTACCGCCATGGAATCGGTGTGGCTCAGGATGCTGCGAAAGCGCTCGGCTGGTACGAGAAGTCCGCGATGCTCGAATATCCGAGAGCGCTACACGCCCTTGGTTGGCTGCTGCTCTCAGGCGAGGCTGGCAGAACCGACGTCCAGCGCGGGCTCCGGCTGCTGGAGAGGGCCAGCAAGCGCGGTGTAGATACGGCGAGCTATGACCTCGGCCACGCCTACCGCACTGGGGTCGGTGTCGCTCAGGATCATGCCAAGGCACTGCACTGGTACCGGGAGGCAGCGTCGCTCGACCATGCGGCGTCGCTCAACAGTCTCGGTTGGATGGCGGAGAACGGCATGGGTCAGCCACGCAACGTGGAACTGGCAGCACGGCTTTATGTCGACGCGATCGTGCTCGGCGACCTCTCGGCGGCCACGAACTTTCCGAAACTGTGGCGAAGCGAGAAGGGTCTTGCTGCCATCGAGCGCCAACACGCACGTCTCAAGCGGCTCGCCGACGATGGCTCGTTGCACGCACAGCGTATGCTGGCCAACTCCTATTTCGACGGTTTCCTGTGGGTGCCGGACAAGAACGAGCTCGGGGTGAAGTATGGCCGGCTGGCGGCCGAGGCCGGTGACCCCTGGGGCATGTGGGTCTTGGGCCGCGCCTACGACGAAGGCAAAGGCATAGCGCAGGACACGAAGAAAGCCGTCGAGTGGCTTAGCAAGGGCGCGGAGCTGGACAACCCGGGATGTCAGTTGCGCCTGGGATACCTATCCATGGTCGGCAAGGGGTTGCCGAAGGATCTCGTTGCGGGTCTAGATTGGATGCGTCGGGCAGCACGCCAGGAGTGGCTGCCGGCGGTGAAGTACCTTGCTGAGACACTTGAGGAAGGGCGTTTCGGCGTCGACCGCGATCCGGAAGAGGCGCTCGAGTGGTACAAGATCGCCGCCGCTCAGGGCGACCGCGAGGCGATCGGTCGCGTGCGCATGGCTGAGCTCGAAGCCCAACGCTGAGCCTCTGGCAATGGCTCCGTTCCTCTTGTTCGAAGAGAGTTCGAACAAAGGTGGCCGCCGTTCTTCGGCGTCACCCTCCCCGCAGCCGCCGCTCGGATCGTCGGCAACACCGTGGACTCGTCGCTCTTCGAGGTTGCGAGCGCAGACCTCGCCGTCATGGCCACCTCGGTCCGCGCAGAGCCGAGCCTGCTCTTCGGCTGGCGCACGTCGAGGAGACACGCCCCGACCCCCTCGCAGTCGAGACGTGGAATCGCTCCTTCGGCACACGCCCGCTGGAACCGTCAGAGGTTCGGTTCCGGCGGCTGCGGCGCCCCGCTCTCACACTCGAGGCGTGGCCGTAGACCGAGCCGGCACTCCTCTGCGAGCTGAACCTCCGTTGAGTTCCTCGAAGGAACAGTCTCAGACCGGCTGTCCGCACGAGTCTCGTGGGTGGCTTCGCACGCTCGCCAGGTGGCTGTGACAGCGTGGGAGCTGCGGCGAGGAGGAGCGCGACGAAACAAACCAGCTGCATGACCAAGCTAGATGTGACGTCTAGGTAGGTTGTTCATTCGAAGCTCCTGAGCCTTTCGGCCGGAGTGATGAGGCCGAGGGCATGATGCGGTCTTTCGAAGTTGTAGGAGCGGATCCATTGCGGCAGGGCCTTGGCTCGTTGTCTTGAGCTCCTATAGCTCTTCCCATAAGCCCACTTGCGGCTGAGGGTCTGGATGAAGCGTTCGGCCTTGCCGTTGGTCTGTGGGCGGTAGGGCCGAGTCTGTGAGTGTCGGATACCGAGGGCTTCG
>JANQPS010000019.1 GCA_028285365.1 Thermoanaerobaculia bacterium
CGGCGCAGGAGGTCCTGGAGAGCCTGCGCCGCCAAGACACCCGCTGGCTCGTTGCCGTGCAGGCCCACCACCGCGGTCAGCAGAGGGCCACCTGTCTCCTGACCACCGATCTCCCCCAGGCGGCGCGGATAGAGCTCGCCCGGCCCTTCCGTAGCTCGCTGACGGGACGGCGGTGGGGTCTTGGCTGTGGCTCCGGAATCGTGCACGCGACTGTCGAGCTGACTCTGACTATCGTAGGTGGAGGGTTCGGGCATGACGTCTTGTGTCTTCTGTGCCGCGCTTCCAACCTGAGTCCGTCGTGCAGCAAGCCACGCCCCTACCGTGACCTGCCCATCATACTCAGCGACTTGCTCACAGGCGACGGGGATATCCCTTATTGGATGTGCGCCAGGACTCACCGCCCGAGGGGCACGTGCACCCGGACTCACGACTTGGCGGCCGGGTCCACCAGATCGCCATAGAGCGACGGCCGACGATCTCTCAGAAACCCCCACGAAGATCGGGCTTCGACGACTCGTTCCAGGTCGAGATCGGCCATCAGCACCGTCTCTTGCGTGCGGTCCGCCTGACAGAGGATCGCACCATGCTCGTCGGTGATGAACGAGCTTCCGTAGAAGTCGATGAAGGAGTCGCCGAACCGCTCGGTCCCGACCCGATTTGCTGCCACGACCGGTAGACAGTTGGCCGCCGCATGCCCCTGCATCACGCGCTCCCAGATCGGCTGCGTGTCGAGGTCGGGGTCGTCCGGCTCGGAGCCGATCGCCGTCGGGTAGACGACCAACTCGGCTCCCTTGAGCGTCAGGACGCGAGCACACTCCGGAAACCACTGATCCCAGCAGATCGCCGCGCCGAGGCGAGCAACGCTCAGCTCGTGAACCTGAAAGCCGGTCGCACCGGGCGCGAAGTAGCTCTTCTCCCGGTATCCCGGGCCGTCAGGTATGTGACTCTTGCGATAGCAGCCGACGACACGGCCATCGCGCTCGGTGATCGCCAGGCTGTTGAACGTGTCCGTTCCTGCCCGCTCGAAGAAGCTCACCGGTAGCACGACGCCGTGCTCAGATGCCACCTCGCGACCGAACGCCACCACGGCACTGTCCTCCAGCGTCTCCGCGAGTGCCAGGTGACGAGGATTCTCCTCCTGACAGAAGTACAGACCCTGAAACAACTCCGGCAGGAGGACCAGTCTGGCGCCGCGCGACGCCGCCTCCGCAACAAATCCCCGAGCCCGAGAGAGATTCTCGTCGCGCTCGGCGCTACAAGCCATCTGGACCGCCGCAACCCGAAGCTCTCTCATATGAGAACGCTAGCAGCTGGCACGGTCGAGACGGTGCCAGGTGACATCACGGTGCCAGGTGACGGCACGGGTGCCAGGTGCCAGGTAATGGAAGATCGCCGGAACTCAGAACGCAAAAGAAGCCCCAAGGTCCAGAGCCAGCGGCTCGTTGAGGGAGAGACAGTGCGGCCCGCCGCCGTTCAGCCAGATCGGGTGGCACGAGAACGGGTAGATCCGTCGACCCTCGAAGTGCTCCTCGAAGATGCCCAGGGCCTCATCGTCGCGAGCTCGATCCGAGAAGACTGGCACGACGACAAAATCGTTACCCACGACGAAGTTGGCATACGAAAGCGCGAGCTCCGTGGTGCCGTCTGCTCCGCGGGATCGCTGAGTGCTGCCGAGCGCACCAGCTCCGGGTAACGGCACGTCGACGATCTCAAAGGCGCGTCCGTCACCGTCGCGAGCTGCCTCGAGAATCTCGCGATTGACCGCCAGACGGCGTGAGTTCTCACGCGACGTGCTCTCCCCCGCTCGGCACACCAGCACTCGGTTCGGGCCGACAAAGACCGCAATCTCGTCGACGTGGCCGTCGGTATGGTCCTCGACCAGCCCCTGTTCCAGCCACACCAGCCGCTCCAAGACCACCAGACGTCGAAGCTCGGACGAGACCTCATCGACGCTCCATCCGGGATTCCGATTCGGATCGAGCGCGCACTCCCGGGTGACCAACACCGTGCCGCGACCGTCCGTGGACAATGCCCCACCTTCCAAGGTGAGCTCACTGCGTAGGCTCTCGATTCCACATTGCTCGGCCACGAAGCTCGCCAGGGCATCGTCGGCTTCACTGGGCCACTTCCCACCCCAGCCGTTGAAGCGGAAGTCGACGCCTGCCTTGCCGCCATGGTCGTCGACCACGAAGACAGGACCCACGTCCCGCATCCAGACGTCGTCCAGATCGACCACCCATACTTCGATGGCTCGAGACAACGACCTGCGAGCCAGCCGCTCCTGCTCGGGACGACACAGTACACGGACCGGCTGATGCATCGAAACGAGATGAG
>JANQPS010000028.1 GCA_028285365.1 Thermoanaerobaculia bacterium
AGAGGATCGTAGAGCCCGCAGGTTCGAACCACGAAGTGGCGGCTGCAGCGCTGGGCGTTGATCTCGCCCTGGTGTTTGGTCGACGCGTAGACGCCACCCGGGCTGACGGGATCGGACTCCCGTCGAGGTTGTCGCTCTTTCGGCTCGTCGCCGAAGACATAGTCCGTGCTGACCTGGACCAGCACGATGCCAGCGGCCTCGCAGTGCTCTGCGAGCGTGTCTACGGCGGTCGCGTTGAGCTCGAGGGCGCGTTCCTGATCTGATTCGGCGCGATCGACGGCGGTATAGGCCGCACAGTTGATGACGGCTTGGGGCTGGTGCTTGCGAAGAGCCTGCTCGACCGAGGCGCGTGAGGTGACGTCGAGATCGTTTCGGCCGAGGGCCAGGGCACGGTCGCCGAGCTCGATCTGCAGCTGCCGGCCGAGCTGGCCGTTTGCGCCTGTGATGAGGATCTGATTCATGCGAGATGAGAGGTCAAGCGAAGGTCAGGGCCAGAAGCGCCGTGCCGCCGATGAGGAAGCACCAGAAGGCAAAGAGGTGGAGCTTTCCCGATCGGAGCCAGCGGATCAGCCAGGTCAGCGAGACGAGCCCCACGACAAACGAGACCATGGCTCCGATTGCGAGCGTGCCGACCGAGGCGCTGGCCTCGGCGCCGCGAGCTAGGTCGATGATCTCGAGCAGACTGGCTCCGGCGATCGCCGGGATGGCCAGCAGGAAGGAGAACGTCGCAGCCGTCTCGCGTTTGGTTCCGGCCAGGAGTCCCGCGACGATCGTCGAACCGCTGCGTGAGATTCCCGGCATCAGGGCAAAAGCTTGAAACAGGCCGATGAGGAGCGCCTTGGGATAGCCGATGGAGACGAGCTCGATCTCGCCTTCGGGCAGGGTTCTCGAGATCAGCAGCAGGGCCCCGGTCACAAACAACATGCTGGCGGCCAGCCAGGGGTTCTCGAGCACGGATTCGAACTGCGACTTGATGAGCAGTCCCAGTACGACAGCCGGAATCGTGCCCACAACGATGAAAGGGATGGCCTGTCGATCGCGATCGATGAGTGCCGCGATCTGACGCGCGTAGAACACGATGATCGAGAGGAGCGTTCCGGCATGAAGGACGATGTTGACGTCTGCGCTTGCGCTCTGGTCACCCAGCCAGTGGGAGGCCAGCACGAGATGCCCCGAGGAACTGATGGGCAAGAACTCGGCGATCCCCTGGATCACCGCGAGGATCAGGATGTCTGTGAGTGACATGGCAATCCGTCAGTCCGCGTGGCCGTAGCTAACCGGCCGGCTCACAACAACAGGCGCTAGCTCATCCGCCCGGTCGTCGTGAGCGCCGAGCTGCTTTCGGACTGTCGGCAACCGCGGACGAGTGTCACGAAGGTCGCTATGACGTTGGCGCGGTGGCGATGGGTGACGACACTCTCGAGGTCCCTCCTGCGTGCCGTTCGGGCTTTGCGCTGCGGTTCAGCATTCTGGCCGGCACGACGTCGGGATGACATGTAGGTGAGATCGTTGTTGGAGGCGTTGACATTGGCTTGCGGGCCAGACTTCCTTCGCCAGTGTCTCGGCAACGGTCCTGGCAGTGCCGACGACGCGGTGCGTTGCCCTGTCACGACATTCTACAGCGGCCAGGCCAGTGGCACGACCACCACCACGACGGCAAACGTGACGACTGCGAGTCCAGCGCCCACCTTGACGTAGTCGACGAAGCGATAGCCGCCAGGTCCCATGACGAGCACGTTGGCCGGATGAGTCACCGGGCTGATGAATGCCGTCGACGCCCCAACGGCGACGGCCATGACGAGGCTCAAAGGCGACACGTCCACCTGCTGTGCGGTGTCGATGGCAATCGGAGCGAGCAGCAGAGCCGTCGCTGCTGTAGGCATGACCTGTGCCCCTGCCATGGCCAGGAGGAACAAGCCGGCGAGGATCGCCTGCGGGCCCATTCCCCCGACGCTGCTCACCACCAGGTCGGCGATGTAAAGGGCCGCGCCGGTCTTCTGCATGGCCAGTCCCATCGGCAACATTCCGGCGATGAGGAACACCGCTCGCCACTCGATCTCGCGGTAGGCCTGCTCGATACTGAGGCACCCGAACAGCACCATCAGCGCCGCGCCGAACGGAGCTGCGATGTAGATCGGCTGGAATCCGGCCACCGTCGCGCCGATCACAGCGCCCATGACCGCGATCGCCACGGGTGCCTTGCGCGTGTCTGGTGGTTCAGCGGCGCCCTCGGTGAGGACCAGAAAGTCCGCCTCCTGGGACAGCAGACGCAGTCGAGAGCGTGGCCCGTGAACGAGGAGTGCATCTCCGAACATGAGTCTCTCGGTGGCGAGATTCGTTCGCACGACTCGCCCCTGTCGCCAGAGTGCAAGCACGGTGAGCCCGTACTTTTCGCGGAAGTGGAGGTCGCGGAGACTGCTGCGCGCGATGCCCGCGGTCGGTGAAATGGCGACTACCGCCAGGCCCACGCTCGCCGACTCGAGCTCGTCGACCTCCCGGTCCGCCTTGCGCTCCACCTGCAGTGCCTGCAGTCCGCGCATGATCTCGAGATCTTCCGGATTGCCCTTGACCACGAGCAGATCGCCAGCTTCGAAGATCTCGTCGGGACCGGGTCTCGGCAGGGTCTTGCCGTCGCGGGTGAGCGTCAGCAGGAGGAGTCCGAAGGCCTCAGCCAGCCCGCTGTCGCTCAAGGTGCGGCCAACCAGCATCGAGTCTTCGGGTACCTCGAGTCGCATGAGCTCGCGCTCGATCGCAGCCATCTGCGGAGGCTCGAGGTCGACAGCCTCGACGCCACCGTTCTCGACGAGTCTCTCGAGCTCGGCGAAGCTCGCCTGCATGATCAGCGTGTCACCCTGCCGCAACGCGAGATCGTCGATCCGGCTCAGGAGGACCCCGTCGTCGCGCGCGATCGCGACCACCACGGCGCCTCCGACCAGATGTCGGAAGTTCAGTTGCCGCAGGGACTTGCTCAGGAAAGACGAGTTGGCGAGGACGCTGACGGCCACCATGCCGACTTCGCCAGCGACGGCTCGGCCCATGGTCAGGGCGGTCTCGCTCTGATCGAAGCTCGGCGACTCCCGCAGCTCCTCGAGCCTCGTGGTTCGGCCTTCAACGAGCAGTCGGTCGTCGGGTCTCAAGACAGCGTCCGGTGGCGGCGCCAGCGTCGTGCGCCCGTCTCGGATGATGCCGATGACCGTCAAGCCGAGCGCCGAGCTGATTCGGCAGTCTGCCAGCGTCCGACCGGCGAGCGGAGAGCTTTCGGTCAGATGAAGGATCAGGAGTCGCTTGTGAAGGCCAAAGGCAGAGCGAAGATCCGCTCCGGTGCGTGCCTCTCTTGGAAGGTCGCGCTCGGGGAGCAGCCGTCGACCGATGGTGGTCATGTAGAGGATGCCGGCGACCACCACGGCTCCCCCCACCGGCGTGAAGTCGAACAGGCCGAGCTCACCGAGACCGCGCGCCTGGACGGCCTCGGCGCTCAGGATATTGGGTGGTGTCCCGATGAGAGTCAGCATGCCGCCGAGGAGCGAGCTGAAGGAGAGCGGAATGAGCAGCTTCGACGGCGGGGTGCCGGTCTGGCGACACAAGTTGAGGACCACTGGCAGGAGCAACGCACACGCGCCGACGTTGTTCATGAAGGCCGAGAGTACGGCGGCCACCAGCATGATGAGGACCATCAGTCTGGTTTCGCCGCCGCCGGCGAGCTTCAGGACCTGGCCACCCACCAGGTTGGCGACGCCGGTGCGTGAGAGTCCGCCGCTCAGGATGAACACGGCCCACACGGTGACCACGGCAGGGTTGCTGAAGCCCGAGAGAGCCTCGCGTGGCTCCAGCAGGCCGGTGATCGCGAGGCTTCCGAGAAGGAGTAGCGCGACGACGTCGGAACGCGGCCTCTCGATGACGAACAGCACCACCGCGACCGCCAGCAGGCCCAGGACGAGGGCGATGTCGAAAGTCATGAGTACCAGATCACGTCCGAAGTCGCGATAGCGCCGAGACGCGCAGGGCTAGTGTCGGCCTCCTATCGGCGTGGCGGGCTCACGGTGAGCTCGCCTCTCCTTCGTAGACTGTCACACCGTCCTTGACGGTTTCCGTGACCCGGATCTCCAGGAGTGCGTCGCTCGGGTTGGCTATCGGATCAGCCGAGAGCACGACGACATCGGCAAGTTTGCCCACCTCGAGGCTGCCGCGCCGGTCTTCTTCGAAGGCCTGGTACGCGGCGTCGATGGTCACGGCGCGAAGAGCCTGCTCGACGCTCACCCTCTGTTGGGGTCCCAGCACCTGATCCGAGCGGGTGCGGCGTTCACTGCCGGCCCAGATGAGCCGCAGCATGTCGGGTGGCACGACCGGAGCGTCGTTGTGGAAGCTGTAGCGAATGCCGAGCTCGCCTGCATGATGTGCCGGGCTGATGACGGCGGCACGCTCCGGGCCGAGCACGGAGTCGCGGTGCCAGTCGCCCCAGTAGAACGTGTGGGCCACGAAGAACGACGGCAGGACGTCCAGCTCGGCCATCCGGTCGACCTGGTCGGGACGAATCGCCTGCGCGTGGATCATCACGGTTCGGTGGTCACGGTCAGGAGCCGCGTCATTCGCAAGTGCAACTGCCTCGAGGAGCTGGTCGGCGGCCGCGTCACCGTTGGCGTGTGCCAGGAGCTGCCAACCGCGCCGGGCGTAGTCGACGATCAACTCGTTGGCCCGCTCGTCGGGCAAGATGGGGTAGCCGCGGTAGTCGGCCGACTCGTTCTCGGGTGGTACGTGGTAGGGCTCGGTCAGGTAGGCGGTCTTGCCTTGTGGAGAACCGTCGAGAGTCATCTTGACGCCTGCGAAGCGGAGCCGTCCGTCGTCGGTGCGTGAGGGACCGGTCTCTTCGTAGAGCTTCTCGGCAGCGCCCGAACGCACGTAGGCAACGACATCGAGCTCCAGGAGGCCTCGTTCGTGCGCCGTGCGCAGCAGAGCCACTTCGGGTGCGTTCGCTCCAGCCTCCTGAGCCATGGTGATGCCTCGGCTCAGGTAGTCGCGCTGCGCCATCGTCAGCAGGTCGAGGTTGTCCTCGAGACTGGCAGGCGGGAGCTTTGCGAGCACGAGCTGCATTGCCGTCTCCTCGAACACGCCGTCGGGATCTCGCGATGCCGCTCGTCTCCTGATGATTCCGCCTGGTGGATCGCTGGTCGAGGAGCTGATGCCGGCCAGCTCGAGCGCCTTGGAGTTGGCGGCGAGCAGGTGCCCGGACACGTGAACGGCCACGACGGCTCGATTCGTCGAGACCCGGTCGAGATCGTCGCGGGTCGGATGACGCTTTTCGCTCATGAGCGAATCGTCGTAGCCGGCGCCGACGACCCAGGCTTCAGGAGTGTCGGCCTCGGCGTCTCGGACCTTCAGCTCGGCGACGAGGTCGTCGATGGTCTCCACGTTGCCGACCGGGGGTGAAGCGAGGTTGACCAGGGCAC
>JANQPS010000034.1 GCA_028285365.1 Thermoanaerobaculia bacterium
TCACGGCGGTGCGGAAATCACCCTGCTCCGAGAAGCCGAAGATCCGTGCGACCATGCCAGCAAAAACCGCCGCGTTCTCCTCGGACGGCGGGTCTCTACGAACTCCCTTGGGACGTCCGGTCGTGCCCGAGGTGTAGATCATGCTGGATGGCGTGCTCGGTGTCTCGAGTGGCCGAGGCTGCTGCTCGTCCAGCCAAGCTGTCCACTCACGGTGGCGGCCCGTCACGGCGCAGGCGCTCGCCTCGACCCCGTAGGCGTCGCGGATCTCGCGTGGGGTCGAGACCTCGAAGACCTCGACCTGCTCGGGAATGCCGTCTTCGATCTGCGGCAGCATGTCGGAGTGGACGATCACCGCCTTGGCCGAGCAGTCCTGCAGGATGTAGCCCGCCTCGTCAGCCTTGTAGTGCCAGTTGATGGGGACTGCGTAGGCTCCCAGCAGGTTGGCCGCCATCGAGGCCTCGAAGAACGGGAAGTCGTTACGCAGCATGAGCGCAACGGCATCGCTCTCTCCGACGCCGAGCTCCGAGAGCCCAGAGGCGGCTCGCGCGACCCGCTCGAGCATCTGCTGCTGCGAGACCTCTCGCTCTCCGCTGAGAATCCTGCCTGGGTAGCTGTCCGTCATTTCCAGCCTCTGTGTGTGGTTGTGTCGTGGCTCTTGCGATGGAGTCGGCTCTACCGGAGACTCGGTCGTGCTGGTCAGTTGGCCGTCGGACTCTCGAAACTCTCGAAAGCCTCGTTGCGACCGAAGGTCTGGAACAGTCGTTCGAGCTGCTGCTCGGCACGCGCCGGAGAGATACCGATGGACGCCGGGTAGAAGAGAACCTCGTCGGTGATCTCCTCCCATGCTGAGAGCTGCGACCGCGCTTCTCTTGGCGTTCCCGCGATCGCGATCTCGGCGACCAGCTCGTCGGGAACGGCTGCGGCCATGGCGTCGGTGTCGAAGGTGGCTAGTGCGTTGCGACACTCACGGCCAACCTCTGACAGGCCGTGAAAGTCCAGAATCGTGTGGTAGTGCTCAGTGGTGAACGAGAATCCGATCATGCGCTTGGCGTCTTGGATCGCGGCGTCACGATCGTCGTCGATCGACGTGATCACGTACGGATACAGAGGGCAGGAGCCTGGATCTCGACCCGCAGCCGTTTCGGCCTCGCGAATCAAGGGCAGCGTGACTTCACGATGCCAGCGGCGGCTGTGGACCGGATGGCCGACGACACCGTCGGCGACCGATCCGGCCGTCTTGATCATGCCCCGGCCGACAGCGGCCAGCCACAGCGGAATGGTCTCCCGACGGGTCCTGGGGCGATGGTAGGCCGGAATCTCCAGCTTCCAGAAGTCTCCGCGCCAGCTGAACCCCGGTCCTTTGGTTCGGAAGACGCTACGCAGCAGTTCGAAGAGTTCGTTGGCTTTGCTCGCCGGCCTCGAGAAGGCGACGTCGTACCACTCCTCGTTCATACGCTTGAGGCCGGTGCCGAGTCCCAGCACGAGTCGGCCGTCGGCGATCTCGTCGAGATCCAGTGCCCCAGTGGCAAGCAGCATGGGTGACCGAGTGAAGGTGTTGGCTACACCGGTCCCCACCGTGATCGAGTTCGTGGCCTGCGCGATCGCCGCGAGGCGAACGAGAGCGTTCCGGTTGAAGAATTCGACGGCGTAGACCGAAGCAAAACCAGCGCGCTCCGCACGTCTGGCCAACTCGATGTCGTCGCTTGCCGATCTGCTGTTGAGTACGAGTCCCAGGCGAATGGTCTTCGCTCCGCTCTTCTTCTGTCTCTGTCTCTGTCTCTCTCTTCTGACTCTTCGGTCTCTTCTGACGAAGGACTCTTCTGACGACTGTCCTGCGTCGACCTTGGTTTCTGTCGACTCTTCGTCTTCTGTCGATCTTTGAGCAGTCAGCGACCGCCGTCACCGAGCCTGAGGATACACCCGCTGAAGCGACCTACGCAGGTGAGCCTGGCACCAGAGTCTGTATGTAGGTTTTGCCCGTCGCTGGATCGGACGGCGGCAGGAGAGTGGCTGGCAGGAGGGCGCGTCAGAGGCGCAGCGACGATGCGGTCATCGCGGCACTCGCTCTCAGCGCCGGAATCGTGATTGCGATCGTCGAGAGGACGGCGGCTCCCAGTCCTACGAGACCGTATGTGGAGCCGTCGAGAGGATGGATCCCGTAGAGCAGAGGAGCGAGACCCGTCGTCGACAGGGCGGCGAGAACGAGGCCCGAGGCGATACCGATCGAGGCCGTGATGATTCCTTCGCGCAGCACGACGGCCGAGAGCTGGTGCCTCGTCGAGCCGAGAGCAAGCCGAATCGCGAGCTCGCGGTTGCGACTCGCCGCGGTGTAGGCGACCACGGCGAACAGGCCAAACGCTGCGAGCGCCATGGCCGCCAGCGCAAACCCCGAGATCGTGTAGCTGAGGAGACGGTTGCCGCTCAGGTCCGTTTCGAGAACGTCTTCGAGGGCTCGCGCCCGGTAGACCGGAACCGCTGGTGCGATCTGGTCGAGCACTGTTCGGGCGTTGCGGCTCAAGACACCGGCCGGATCGTCGGTAGACGCGGTTCGAGCGACCAGCGTCATCTCGGTGACAAACGGAAACGGATTGCGGCTCAGTGGCAGGTAGATCTCGGGAATGACCTCTGAGCCGAGACCGGTTTGTTTGACGTCCTCGACGATTCCGACCACCCTGCGGCGTGTACCCCTCTCGTCCAGCGAGTCGAGCGCGAGCTCGCGCCCGGTCGGGTTCTCGTCTCCCCAGAGAGTGCGGGCGGCTGCGCGATTGAGTACCACGGTCAAGGCTCCTTGACTGTCGGACTCGTCGAGCCATCGCCCCGCGACGAGCTGCAGCCGGAGGCTACGGAGGTAACCGGGGGAGGCCACACGGATGGCCGCGCGAACGTCGTCGTCGGGGCGTGAGAGTCCGGGCGCAAAGATCTTGGTGCGCCACAGATCACCCTCGATCGGAAGGTGGTTGATGAGACCAGAGGCTTCGATTTCGGGTTGCCCCTCGAGTGCGCGTTCGAGTGCGGCGTAGAACGGGGCCTGCCGGTCGTCCCCCCGATGGCGGCTCTGAGAGAGGTCGATGCGGACCGCGGCGACACCACCGGTGTGAAACCCGGGGTCGACTCGAGTCAGAGTGGCGAAGCTGCGCGCCAGCAGGCCGGCGGTCACGAGGAGAGCAACCGTGGCGGCGAGCTGAACGACAACCAGGCGACGTCGTTGACGTGCGGCGACCAGACTCGCAGACGAGTTCTTGGCTGTTTCGGTTCTTGCTCGACGGGCAACCCCCGGAACACCGACGAGGGTGGTCAGGAGCAGCGTGGTCATCAAGGTCACCGCGACGGTTTTCGTGTCGATGGTCAAGGCGGCGACCAACGGCAGCGCAGCGCCGATCTGCGCGCGCAGGAGCGGGAGGACGAGGACCGCCGCGAGGATGCCGGCCGCAGATCCGAGACCTGTCAACACCGCGGTTTCCCAGAAGGCTGCAATACGCAGTCTGAGCGCCGAGGCACCGAGAGCCTTGCGGACCTCGATTTCGCCCGCGCGTTTGAGCCGCTGCGCCACCATCAAACTGGCCAGATTGAAGGCCACGAGGATCACCACAGCGACGCTCGCTCCGAAGAGGGCGAGCAGGGCCGGACGGGCAGCGGACACGGTGGGCTCGCGAAGAGGCTCGAGACGCGCCCCGATCCCGTCATAGCTCTGCGGAAACTCACGGGCCATGCCGGCCACGACACCCTCGATTCGAGCTTGCGCTCGAGCGATCGTGACCCCGTCAGCGAGACGGGCAAACACCCTCAGGTAACGACCGTCGCGATCGAGGGCAACGTCGCCACGGAGTTCCAGCGGCGCCCAGAGCTCCGCACCCTCGGCCCAGAACGGTGGGAAGACGAACCCCTCCTGCATGACTGCCGCCACCTGATAGGGCTCACCGTCGAGCCGAATGATGGTTCCCGGACGCGCCAGCGATTCCCCGAGGCGTCTCGCGAGGCGATACGACAAGACGACCGGGCGAGCGTCGTCCGACAGCACTCCAGAGTCGAACGGTCGACCTACCAGAGGCGGAGCACCGAGAAGCTCGAACAGAGAGGGGGTGGCGAGAACACCGTCGAGCTTGTGCAGCCCTTCCGACGTGGCGAGAGTCGGCGACCAGGGGCGAGCGGCCGTCATGGATTCCAGCGCGTCAGGCAACGCGTCCCGCCACGCCAGGAAGTCGGCGGGCGAGCTGGGGTTGCGCAACTCCGCGCCGTTGCGCTCGGTGGTGAAGATGGCGGCCAGTCGTTCGGGTTCGTGGTACGGCAGTTCGACGAAGAGGACGCTACGAACGAGGGCCGTCGAGATCGTGACGCACAAGACCGCGCCTGCAATCGTCGAGAGGGCCAGGAAGGAGAAGGCGGGTGCTCGACGAACCCGCCGAAATCCCGAGCGCAGATCGCTGGGAAGGGGCTGCCAGTCTCTGGAGAAGACCGTCGCGAACAGTCGAGCGATGGCGTCTCTGAGCCGTCCGGCCAGGACGGCGAAGGCGAAGCTGCAGAGCGTGGCGATCCACTGGCCACGGTTCGCAGACGTGCCTCGCATCTCCAGGAGGTCTCCGACGAAGTCGTCGCGACGCTCGCGGCGGGCCACGAGTGAGACCAGTTTGAGGAGCAGATGGCCTTCGGCGTCAGGCTGGTGGCGGGTCTTGTCCGGTCGTGGGTTCATATCGTGTTCCGGGCCGCTAGCACTCGAGCCAGGCTTCGAGCCCCTCAGACAGTCTCCGAATCGCGCCGACCGACTGTCTGAGTGCCCGTTCTCCGACAGCGGTGAGCCGGTAGTAGCGCTTGGCGCGCCCGCCTCGTTCTGGAGTCGGGTCGCCGAGGCGCGAGCTCAGCAGGCCTTTGTCCTCGAGTCGTTGGAGCGTCACATAGGCCGTGGCGCGATCGAGGCTGCGACCGGCAACGTCGCCGAGCTCTTCGAGGACCGAGATGCTGTAGGCGACGTCGCGGAGTCTGACGACCGCGAGAAGCGTGAGCTGTTCGAGCTCGCCGAGTGGCTTGACACTCGAAGAGCCCTTTCTGGAGACCGTCGTCCGTGAGGTGTGAGCCCTGCGTTTGACCATATGGTTGACTACGTAAACCATATGGCGAGGTTGCGGCGTCTGAGTGATTTTCTCCTCGATCGCGGACATGACCGGGCGGCGGGTACACCTGGCAATCGCTATGATCCGTGAGCCTTTTCCGACATGGATCCGCCATTGGGGCGTGTCGACTGCAGGCGGTCCGGTCTGGGAGGCCTACCAGAAGAGCTGCGCAGCGGATGACGAGCCGCGGGCGTTTCGAAACGCGAGGAGACCACATGAGCACGAAGCCACTGATCCTCTACGGAGTCCCCTTCTCGCAACCGGTCAGGGCCGTCATGTGGCTCTTGCTGCTCAAACGCTGCCCGTTCGAGATGGTACTGATCAACCCGGGGTCGAAGGGTGACAACGGCAGTCGTCACCCGGACTTTCTGGCGAAGAATCCCGGCGGCACGATTCCCACGATCGAAGACCCGAATACCGGCTTTACGCTGGGTGAAGCCCACGCGATCTTGCCCTACCTGTGTCAGCGCAACGGTTGGGACGACGTCTACCCGGCTGGGCTCGAGGCTCGGGCTCGCGTGGACTGGTACCTGCACTTCCACCACCGCAACGTCCGCGACGCGTCTCCGGGTCTGGTTGCTCCCAAGGTGCGAAAGGACCTGGACATCCCTGAGTCCTTTCAAGAGGCTTCCAAGCGAACCTTGACCCGAGCTCTCGAGACTCTCGAGGACGGCTGGCTGGCCAACTCCGCCTTCCTCGTTGGCGACTCGGTCACGATCGCCGATCTGGCGGCCTACGTCGAGATCGGGCAGCTGCAGCCGGAGTTCACCAATCTCCTCGACTTCAGCGGCTATCCGAACGTCTGTCGCTGGCTCGAAACGATGCACGGGGTCGACGGCCATGACGATGTACACGTCGTTCTGGCGACCCTCGGCGACATCAGCGAAGAAGCGCCCACGATGGATGCGATTCGAGGAGCCAACAAGGCGGCACTGCGAGCGCTCAAGGCCCGTCTCGCCGAATTCGAGTAGCGCGTCCGCTGGACTCTCTACGCGAGCAGGGCCTCCGAACACCGGTGATGTCCTCGGTCGACCAGGGCGTACGACGCCAGTGCCGTAGGCGATGTCGGCTCGATGAGGCCCTGATGTGTGGACCTCAGTGGGCGCCGAGCACATAGGATGAGCCGGTATTCACTCCCGGCACGGTACATCGACGAATGACTTCAGCAACGAGGAGACCGTGACGCAATGAAGAAGTGGCTCGTCTTCATCCTGCGCTTTGACGCTTTCGCTCTGTCTTTTGCTCTGCCTGCCGTCTTCTTGACCGATGCCTTCATCGCGTCGACTCACGAGCAGTTGGGCATGGGGCCTTATCCAGGGGGGGCGGTGACCGAGTACATGGCTCGATCGCTGGCCGCCATGTACTTCATGCGCGGCGTCCTGGTGTGGCTCGTGGCCGGGCGCCCGCTCGAGCACGTGCTCGTCGTGCGCTATCTGGGAGTGACGAACGTCGTTCTCGGGATTGCCCTCGTCGCGATCGATTGGGTGAGCGGAATGCCATGGTGGTGGACTGGAGCCGAGGGACCGGGTATCGCCATTGTGGGAGGGATCATCCTGTTCCTGCTGAGGGGCGCCCGGCGTGAGCAGGCGGCATCCGCTACGGCTTCAGAGAGAGGGAGCTGAGATGGCAAACCAAGCTCGATTCCCCGTCAGGGGCACGATCAACGGTGAAGAGTTCGAACGTGAAGTCGAGCCGCGGTTGCTGCTCAGTGACTTCATCAGACACGAGCTCGGCCTGACCGGGACCCACGTGGGTTGCGAGCACGGAGTCTGCGGTGCCTGTACTGTGCTGCTCGACGGCGAGTCGGTGCGCTCGTGCCTCCTGTTCGCCGTGCAGGCCAATGGCAGGAAGCTCGAGACGGTCGAAGGACTGTCTCAGGGTGATGCACCGCTGCATCCACTCCAGGAGGCGTTTCGCGAGGAGCACGGTCTGCAGTGTGGCTTCTGCACACCGGGGTTCTTGATGAGTCTCCTGCCGTTCCTCGAGGAGAACCCCTCGCCGACGGATCAGGAGATTCGTGAGGCCCTCTCCGGCAACTTGTGTCGGTGCACCGGCTACGACCACATCGTCAACGCGGTACGCACGGCGGCCAGCTCGCTACGAGACGCCGAGACGGCAGGAGCCGAGTAGATGTCGACCCGCCAGTTTGGTCGTCCGTTGAGGCGACTCGAAGACGAGAAGCTGCTCAAGGGCAAGGCCGCGTTCATCGACGACATCGAGCCGGCGGGGACTCTCCACGTCGCGTTCGTGCGCTCGTCGTTTGCGCACGGACGGATCAACGCGATCGACGTCGCCGAGGCGCGCGAGTATCCAGGCGTGAAGATGGTGCTCACGGCTGCCGATCTGGGCGACTACTGGCAGCCCGGGCCGGTTCTCGTGCCACCGCCGCCAGTCGAGGGAGCGGTCTTCCACGCCCGGACTCAGGTGCCGCTCGCCCGAGACAAGGTGCGCCACGTGGGAGAGCCGGTGGCCCTGGTCGTGGCCGAGAGTCGATATGTGGCTGAAGACGCCCGTGACGAGATCTTTGCCGACATCGAACCGCTCGACCCGGTAGCTGATCTCGGACGGGCTCTCGATCCTGAAGCCCCGCTGGTCCATGACGATCTCGAATCCAACCTGGCCGCGCACGTGCGCCAGACGAAAGGGGACTACTCAGCAGCTCGGGCGGAGGCCGACGTCGTGATCGCGCGCAACATGCGCTACGACCACGGGATCGCGGCGTCCATGGAGAACCGAGGGGTGCTGGCTGACTGGGACGCGCAGGGCGAGAAGCTCACGATCTGGGACACCACACAGGCGCCGATTCCCATTCGCAACGGTCTGGCCGGGATGCTCGGCCTCTCGGAGTCGCAGGTTCGCGTGATCGCGCCGTTCATCGGTGGCGGCTTTGGCCCGAAGATCATGATGTTCTACCCCGAAGAAGTCCTGATCCCCTGGCTATCGATGCGACTCGGGAGACCGGTCAAGTGGATCGAAGACCGGGCAGAGAACTTCTTCGCCACCACGCACGAGCGCGAGCAACTGCACGAGGCCGAGATCGCCGTCACCCGGGACGGCAAGATCCTCGGCGTCAAGGACACCTTCTTCCACGATACGGGCGCCTACGATCCCTACGGGCTCACGGTACCGATCAACAGCCAGTGCACTCTGCTCGGGTGCTACGACGTGCCGAGCTATGACAGCGAGTTCCGAGCGGTCTTCACCAACAAGCCGATCGTGACGCCGTACCGAGGGGCCGGGCGACAACATGGTGTGTTCGTCATGGAGAGGCTGCTCGATCTGGCGGCGCGGGAGCTGGGCATGGATCCGGTCGAGATCCGACGACGCAATCTCCTACAACCGGCCGACTTTCCTCACAACCACGGTCTCATCTACCAGGACTTCACCGAGCTGACCTACGACAGCGGCAACTACCCCGAAGTTCTAGAGCGCACTGTAGAAGCAATCGGCTACCGCCAGTTCCGCGAGGTCGAGCAGCCGCGGCTGCGAGCCGAAGGACGTCACGTCGGCATGGCGATCGTGACCTACGTCGAGGGTACGGGGATCGGCCCCTACGAAGGCGCTCGAGTCACGGTCGAAGCCAGCGGCCAGGTCAGTGTCGCCACCGGTGTCGGCACTCAGGGTCAAGGGCACTTCACCTCGTTCGCGCAGGTGGTCGCAGAGCAGGTCGGGGTCGAGCCCGATCAGGTCCGAGTGAGTACTGGCGACACCGCGGAGATGCATTGGGGGACCGGAACGTTCGCAAGCCGCGGTGCGGTCGTGGCTGGCAATGCCATTCACGCTGCGGCTCTGGAGGTGCGACGCAAGATCCTCGATCTGGCTGCGGAAGAACTCGAAGCGGATCGTGACGACCTGGAGCTCCAGGGAGGAATGGTCGGCGTCAAGGGGGCACCGGACAGCGCCATACCGCTGGGTGACCTTGCGGTGCGGGCAAACCCGCTACGGGGCGCGGTTGCCCCAGGCACCGAGCCCGGTCTCGAGTCGACCACGTACTTCGGACCCCCAGGGGGCACGACGGCAAACGGTGCGCACGCGATGGTCGTGGAGGTCGACCCGGAGACCTATGCGGTCGAGATCAAGCGCTACCTCGTCGTTCACGACTGCGGCACCGTGATCAACCCGCTCATCTTGCAGGGTCAGATTCAAGGAGGAGTTGCCCAGGGTATCGGCAACTGTTTCTTCGAAGAGCTCGTCTTCGACGATCAGGCGCAGCTGCTCTCCGCGTCATTCATGGACTATCTCCTACCCACCGCAACCGATGTCCCTCCCATCGAATGCGACCACATCGAGACACCGTCGCCGCTCAACCCTCTCGGTGTCAAAGGAGCGGGAGAGGCGGGAGCCATCCCCAGCGGTCCGCTGTTTGCCGCCGCCGTTGAAGATGCCTTGGGGGATCCGTCTCTCGAACTTCTAGAGATCCCGTTGTCTCCCAATCGCCTCTTCGAGGTCTCCCGCACCCGGGACGACGGAGGTGGCGCATGAAGCCTCCGGTCTTCGAATACCACGCGCCCACCCACATCGACGAGGTGCTGGAGCTCGTGGCGCAGCACGGTGACGAGGCCAAACCGCTGGCAGGAGGACAGAGTCTCGTGCCGGCGATGAATTTCCGGCTTGCACGCCCGAGCGTGCTGATCGATCTGAACGGCATCGACGGACTGGGCGCCATCGCGCTCGAGGGTGACGAGCTGCGCATTGGTGCGATGACTCGCCAGCGCGCTGTCGAGCGGAGCGATCTCGTGGGTGAGGTCACCCCCCTGCTCAGCGAGACACTGCCTTTTGTAGCTCATCCGCAGATTCGCAATCGCGGTACGGTCGGCGGCAGCCTGGCACACGCTGATCCAGCAGCCGAGCTGCCCGCGGTGGCTTTGGCCCTAGGCGCCCGTTTTTTTGTCCGTAGCCAGCGAGGAACCCGAGTCGTCGAAGCCGACGCGTTCTTCGACGGGCTCTTCAGCACGGCGATGGAAGACGACGAGTTGCTCGAGAACGTCGCGTTTCCCGTGCTCGCAGACGGTCAGGTGACCGCGTTCTCTGAGATCTCCAGACGTCACGGCGACTATGCCTTGGTGGGGGTCGCGGTGAGTCTCTCGGTCGACTCGAGCGGTTGCTGTGAGCGCGCGCGGATTGGCCTCCTCAGTGTCGGTGACGGCCCCGTCCTCGCCGTTCGGGCAGCCGAAGTGCTTGCTGGAGAGGTGCCGTCGGACGAGCTGATACGGTCCGCAGCGGCTCGGGCCGGACATGACGACATCGATCCTCCAGGCGACATTCACGCTTCGGTCGACTACCGTCGTCACTTGACCGAGGTCCTCGTGCGCCGAACGTTGGCGGCCGCCTTTGCCCGAGCCTCCAACGGCGGATCTGCCTGATCTCTGATCTCGCTGGTCGGCGGGCCGGCCGCGTTTCTTTCTGTCAGCCTAGATCTGTCACCCTTAGATCCGCCATCCATTTCGACATCCCTTCGGCATCGTTTCGACACATCGGTCGTCAGACCCGAACCTAGACGAGGACAACCAGTGCGACTCATCGATCTCTCCCAGCCGCTCAATCAGGACGCTCCCTTCTGGCCCTACTATCCGCCCTTCGAGGTCAAATACATCAAGCGCAAGGCGGAGCACGGTGTCAACGCTCAGTACATCCAGACCTCGAACCACATGGGCACCCATCTGGATGCTCCGCGCCACTTCGTCACCGCAGGCATGACCATCGACGAGATCCCGCTCGAGTGGTTGTGTGGTCCGGGAGTCATCGTCGATCTGCGCGACGTCATGGACGATCTCGGTGCCTACACCCCTGAGATGCTCGAGGAGCGCGTCGAGATCCGCGAAGGTGACATCCTGATCTTGCACACCGGCTGGCACCGCTACGCACAGTTTGGTGCGGAGCCGGACGAAGAGAAGTACATCCATCTGCACCCGGGCGCCCACCCGCGAATGGTTCAGTGGCTGCTCGACAAGAAGATCCACGTTTGGGGTGTCGACTGCATCTCGACGGATCACCCGATGAATCTCCCGATCGGTCGTTTCCTCGGCAAAGGAATGCACGGTCATTGCGACCGGGTCCGCGCCTTGTGTGAAGAGAAGTTCGGGGCTGATCAGATGGACGAGTTGTTTCCCGACAGCGCCTACCAGCTGACGCACAACGCTCTCTTCCCGCACAACTGCATGCACATCGAGAACCTCGGCGGTGATCTCGACGCCGACGAGCTTCAGAATCGTCGAGTGACGGTGGGTTGTTTCCCCTGGAAGTTCAAGGGTGGGGAAGCGGCCTTCTGCCGGGTGGTAGCATTTCCAGACATTCCCGCCTGAGACGGCAGCGGACAACGGTCTCTCACGAGACGACAACAACAAGGGTCTCTATCGGGAGCAATAGGTTCTCTATCGGGAGCAATAGGTAGAGACCACTATCGCCAGGGTTGCGGCCTTCGGACAGCGTTGACGCAGCCTGATCCGCTTCACGAGTTGCCTGGAGGACGACCATGTTGAGCATGTTGAGCATGTTGAGAACGCAGCGTTTCGCCTGGGGTGTAGGAATCTTGATGCTCTTGGTGCTTCCGTTGGCCGCGAGCTCGGCGAGCCAGTCGGAGCCCGACGAGCAGCAGGCATTGATGGGTTCGGGTGTCTTCAGGTCCTACTGCGCGTCTTGCCACGGAACCTCGGCACAGGGTGACGGCGACATCGCTCAGCACCTCAGGGTTGCTCCAGCTGACCTCACGCGCATCGCCGAGCGCCGTGACGGTGACTTTCCCTACGACGATGTCGTCAAGATCATCGACGGCCGCAAGGGAGTCAAGGGTCATGGGCGCGGCGAGATGCCAGTGTGGGGTGACGCCTTCGCCGTGACCAGCGGTGGCCGCACCGAGGAACAGGTTCAGAAGAAGATTCGCGAGCTCGCCCACTACCTCTGGTCGATTCAGAAGTAGGAACGCGGCAGCATCGGAGGCGGCCGGGACGCCGTCGCTCGGTGAGTTCTCAGTCTTGGTGGCCGGGCTCGTTCGGTTCCAGGAGTCCAAAGAGCGCGTTGAGACCAATTCCCAGAAGGACCGCCAGCACGATGCTGTTGGTCAGGACGAGGGATACGGCGCTCGGCAACTGGTCCATTCCGTCTTCACCCAGGACGCTACGAAGTGCGGCGGGCGTGGCCAGTGACACGACGAGCGTCGTTCCGACCGTAAAGGCGGTGCGGTCGGTCGTCGGAGCCTGTTGAATCAGTCTCAGCCCGGACACGGTGATCATGCCGCAGACCAGCACGAAGACTCCGCCGAGGACCGAGCGCGGCAGGGCCACCAGCAGGGCTCCGAACTTCGGACACAAGCCGTAGAGGATGAGCACGCCGGCCGCCACCTGCACCACCACGCGGCTGGCCACTCTGGTGGTTGCGATGATGCCGATGTTCTGGGTGTAGCTGGTACAGGGCAGTCCACCGAGAACCGCGGCGGTCAGGGTTCCGAATCCCTCGGCCATGATGCCGCGATTCATGTGCTTCTTGGTCAGTGGTTCGTCGGCCACCTCACACGTCGCCGCGTAGTCGCCGAGTGACTCGACGAGTGAGCCGAGAGTTGCGATGAGAACGATCACGATGGCGCCGACGTGGAGCTCCCAGCCGTTCCAGGGAGATCCGAACGGCAGGAGGGCCGGCGCCGAGAACCACGGTTTGTCGGCCACGAGTTGCCAGTCGATTCGTCCGAGCGCGCCGCCGACACCGAGTCCCACGACCCAGATCGAAAGGAAGATTGCGCCTCTCGCGATCAGTCCTCCCAGCCAATGACGGCCGAGCGTCTGAAGCAGGAAGACCATGGCAATCACCAGGGCAGCCAAGGTCGGGTCGAGCCATGAGCCCGTCCCGAGGGACAGTCTCAGAGCGAGCTGAGCGAGAGAGAGGCCAATCACGACGATCACCGTGCCGGTGACCGCGACGGGCAAGAAGCGCCTCAGTTTGCCGGGAAGACCGCTCGCCCCGATTGCGGCCTCGGTGGCGCCGCCCACGGCAATGGCGCCCCACATGCCGCCACTTCCCACCTGGCCTGCCAGTGGAGCGAGAGAAGCGATCAGAGTTGCGGACGGCCCCTGGATGATCGGTAGCCGGTTGCCCAGGGTCGTTTGCACGAGCGTCGCGACACCCATGGCCAACAGGCCGAAATTGATGAAGCGCGCGAGCTCACCAGCGCCCATGCCCAACGCCGTGGCCACGGCGAGAGGCAGGACAAAAGGGGAGATGTCGACGAGCGTGTGCTGCCAACCGTAGAGCGCACATTCCCACCAGGTCGGTGGTCGCTCGTCAATGCGGTAGATCAGGCGCGGCTGGGGAATCGACCGACTCCGAGAGCGCGGGGCGGGGCGGTCATACGGCCGCAGCGCTGATGCAAAACGCTGCCCAGACCGAGGTGGTCAGGGCAGCGACAGGAATCAGGTATGTCGGCCGGCTACCAGCGCCGGGGACCGCGGTCCTGGCGAGGACGCGCCTCGTTGACCTTCAGGGTGCGACCCTGGAAGTCCTTGCCGTCAGTAGCCTGGATGGCTTCGTCGGCTCCAGATTCCATTTCGACGAAGCCAAAGCCCCGGGGGCGTCCGGTTTCGCGATCGTTGATGAGCTTGACTTCGACGACCGAACCATGGTTCTCGAAGAGCTCGCGGAGCTCGCCTTCGGTGGTGCTGTATGGCAGGTTTCCTACGTAGATCCTTGTCGACATCGTCCTTGTTTCCTGCGCTACCGAAGGCCGTTCCTAACGAGAGGTATCGTGCTCCGGGTCCAAACTGTACCGACAGCTCGGACGGCGTGGTGGCGCTTAGAGTCCTAACTAGCTTGTGTTGGGGAAGTGGTTTGAACGAAGCACGATTCCGGAGACAGCCTCCGGTCATAGTCAACCTATCACGGTTGCGCAATTGTCAAGATGCTCGAGTAAAAAGGTTTGAGAAAGATCCCTCAGCGTTTTCAAGCACTTGGAAGCATTGGTCTGCCGGCGGTGTTCCACTACAGATTGCGGAAGTCGGGCTGGCGCTTCTCGAGGAAGGCCGAGACCGCCTCTTTGTGCTCTGCCGACTCGTAAGCCTGCTCGAGAACCACGATCTCGCGGGCCTGGACCTTGTCTAGATCGGTCTCGCAGGCGTTCTCGGTCAGGAGTTGCTTCGTCCAGCGCAGTGAGCTGGGCGCGTTGGCCGCGATCCGTTCCGCCATCTCGACGGCTGTGGGGATCAAGAGATCGCCTGCGACGACATCGTTGAAGAAGCCCCATTTGCCCAGGGTCGTGGCGTCGTAGAGGTCGCCGGTCAGGCACATCTCGCTCGCGCGGGCGAACCCCACTCGCTGGACCAGCAGCTGTGAGCTGGCGAGCTCTGGAACGACGCCCATCTTGACGAAGAACATCCCGATGCGGGCGTCGGTCGAGCCGAGCAGGATGTCGCAGGGCAAGACCTGGGTGATACCCACCCCCACAGCCACTCCGTTGATCGCCGCGATCATGGGCTTCGAGTCACGAATCAGCTGGACCCAGTCCGGTCGCTCAGGTTGATCGCGGTCTTCGGACTCGGTGCGACTGCGGAACGTCTCCTCGATGTCCGCTCCTGCACAGAACGCCCGCCCGGCGCCCGTCAGCACGATCGCACCGACATCAGGGTCTTCGTTGGCCGAAGTGATCGCCGCCATCAGTTCGAGCCTCATGCCGTGTGTCCAGGCGTTGAGCTTCTTGGGGCGGTTGAGAGTGATGAGCACTACGCTGTCTCGGGCTCCTGCCCGGCTCACCAGGATCTGCTCGTAGCCCTCGTGCTGCTGTGGTTCGGTCGTCATGGCTCGTCTCCTTGTGCGTTTCGAGACCACGCTATCTCAGGGACCGAGACGAGGTTCTGTCCGGTGAAGGTCCCGGTTGGCAACTGGTGCTGCCTCTGATGAGATGCCATGGCTCGCGCTGACCACGAGTCGTCAAGGCGAGTGGTCAAGGCGAATAGCGAAAGCGACGCCGACCCGATGGCGGGAGCTTGCGAAGAATGTCAGAAGTCCACAAACCGCGTCCTGCGCGTTCGAACACTGGTCCTGGCGGCGTTGCACCTGCTGTCGATCAGCTGCGCCGGGCCGTGGATGCGGCCCTGGTAGGACAGGCTGATGCAAAGCTCGGCCTCCTCCTGGCCGTCGTGGCTCGAGAGCATGCCTTCCTCGAGGGTCCGCCCGGTTGCGGTAAGTCCCAGATCGCTTCGGCACTTGCGGCTGCTAGCGGGGCACGACGTCACCTCGTGGTGTTTCATCGTGACCTCCGTGAGGCTGATCTCCTGGGAGATGTCAGGCTGAGGCGCGAGCTCTACGACGGTGCGCCCGAGATCGTCGGAGAGGCTCCTGGTAGCGCGCGATTCGAGCGACTCAGGCTCGAGACGATTCCTGGACCGCTTCTGGAGGCGGAGTTCCTCCAGCTCGAGGATCTTCCGCGGGCGCCTGGCGAAGCTCTGGGCCCACTGCTCCAGATTCTGGGTGGTCGTCGCGCTTTGGGACGTCAGCTCCCTCTCGAGACGGCCGTGGCCACCGCGCAGCCTGCCGGTCTCGAGCTTCCGGTCGACCCTTTGGAACCGGGACAGCTCGACCGGTTCGCCATTCAGGTGCGCATGCGTGGGCTGGTCGGCTCGCGCTCGTGGCCAGGCGCCAGGGAGCTCGTCGATCGCGCGGCGGCTACCACCGTAGAGCCCTCCAGAGGACTCGGCGCGTTGCAGCGCCGGCAGCTGCAGGATCACGCGTCGAGCTTGCCGATTCCTGGAACCGTCCAGGAACGATACGCCCTCTTGCTCGAGCGCCTCCGAGGCGTCGTGAGGGGGACCGGGCAGGGGTCGTTGCTCAGCGATCGGACGTTTGGTCGCTCGGTCTGGCGAGTGCTGCGAGCGAACGCCTGTCTGCGCCAGTCACCAACCGTCCAGATCGTCGACCTGCGTGCGCTTCGACTGATGACCGCCGCCCGCCTCCCTGAAGAGCTGCAGGACGAGGTCGAATCGCTGATCGAGCAGACCATTGCCGAGAACGAGCACGCGGCCCAGGTGGGTGCCACCTCGACCATGACGTCTCCGATCGGTGGTGGTGAAGAGCGCGAAGCGATCGCGGAACCGTCAGCGGAGACCCTCCAGGACGATCTGCAGTCCGAACTGCCGCTGCCGCTTTCTCCGAGCGAGCCAGAGCCGGCGAAGCCCGCCAACGTCGGCGCTCTCCTGCACGCCTTCGTCGGCCGAATCGAACGCGGACGTCGCGAAACCGACGCCGACCCGGGCGGCCAGCCGCGCGGCTACCGTCCGCTGAGAAGACTCGACGAGATCCTCGATGGTGACCTCCTCGAAGGACTGCTCTACGCTCGCGGTCAGTTACCTCACTCGCCGCGAACCTTTGTTCGCACTCGGCGTAACGCCGGCGGTGCGGTGGTCGTGCTGCGAGACGTCTCGAGCTCGATGGCTGGAGAGCGGAATCGCTGGGCGTCTGACGTCGTCTGTGGCCTCGTCAAGGTGGCGGCGCGACGGCAGATGCGAGTCGGCTACGTCGAGTTTCACCATCGCGCACTTCCCAAGGAGATCGGCGGCCGTCTGCTCCATCGTGCCTACGCTAAGCTCGTCGACCTCGTTCAGACGACCCAGCCCCTGGGACAGACCAACTACGAGGAACCGTTGCGAGTGGCACTCGAAACACTTCGCGGCCGCAAGGGACACAATCGCCACGTGGTGATGTTGACCGACGGCCTGCCGATCACCGGAGATACCCGAGTCCGGCGCGAGCGCGCGTTGGCCCACCAGCTGGGAGTCAGTCTTCACACGGTGTTCGTCGGCGAAGGGGAGTGTCCGCCGGTTCTCGACGAGATCTCGCGAGAGACTCACGGCCTGAGGTTTCGCGCACACAGCGGCCCAGGAGGCGAGCTCGAGGTCATCGAGCGCTGAGGTCTGCCTTCCCGATGAGTCCCTTTTCGTCACACCGCTCGCGAGCGGGGAGCGTACG
>JANQPS010000049.1 GCA_028285365.1 Thermoanaerobaculia bacterium
TTGTAGTACGGACCTCAGGAGCGACTCGAGACCAGGAACAAAGGAGGCTGAGGTCGAACGCCGGCGTGGAGGCGGACGCTTGCGCGAGCTAGTCGGAATCGTCGAGATTCTCGACGAGGCTCCAGTCGGTGATGTCCTCTGGCATGTTTTCCCCTTCTTTCGGACGACCGTAGAAGGCTCGCTGCTGATACCAAGGTAGCGCCATGATCTCTTGCCATCGAGCCGAATACTCCTGAACCGGCTCGCTTCCGGCCACGAAAGCCTCGGACACCACACTTTCGGCCTCTGCTGTGGCGAGGAGGCCGGTATTGGCTTCCACTCGACGAAAGGTGATTCGCGGCGGCGGGACAAAACCGGCGCCGGCTTGGATCCAGCCTTCTTCGACGCCGGTCTCGACGACCTCACGCCATACCGGAAGGGCGGCCTCCGCGCCGGTCATGTTGCGACCGAGTGAGCGCTTGATGTCGTAGCCGACCCAGACGACGATCGAGGTGTTGGGAGTGAAGCCGGCGAACCAGGCGTCCGTGAATCCGTCGGTGGTGCCAGTCTTGCCCGCGATCGGGACCTCGATGCGGCGCGCCGAGGTTGCCGTTCCTCTCAGCACGACTCCGCGCAGCGTATGAGCCAGCAGAAAGGCAACTTCGTTGGACATGGCACGTGCGGCGCGAGGCTGATGAGTCTCGAGCAGCTTGCCGTCCGGCGTGGCGACGGATTCCACGAGGTACGGGTTTACGTAGATGCCGTTGTTCGCGAATGTGGCATACGAAGCCGCAACCTCGAGGGGGGTGAGCTCGGCGGCGCCGAGCGCCAGGCTCGGGTAGGGCGGAAGAGGAGATTCGATTCCGCAACGGCGCGCAAAATCGACCACGCGGTCAGCGCCGACCAAATCCTGTAGCTTGACCGAAGACACGTTGATCGACTTCTCGACGGCCTTGCGCAGGGTCAGGATTCCTTCGTACTCACGATAGAAGTTGCGCGGACTGTAGCTGGGGAGGTTGTCGGCTCCGGCGAAGACCACCGGGGCGTCGAACAAGGTGTCAGCAGGCGTGAAGCCAACCTCGTAGGCGGCGCCAAAAACGAAAGGCTTGAAGGCAGAGCCGGGCTGCCGACGCGCCTGAGTGGCTCGATTGAACTCGTTGCGCTGGAAGTCCCAGCCGCCGACCATGGCACGAATTGCGCCGGTCTTGGTGTCCATGACCACGACGGCTCCTTCGAGCTCGGGCTCCTGACGCAGGGTCACCGTGAACGCGCTGAGCGGGAGAACCGACTCCTCCGGGGTGCCAGGCTCGCTGCCGACCTCCGGCGTCGCGGCAGCATCGCCTTCAGCGTCCGCAGTCGCGTCGGCCTCCGTACTTTCCTCGGCGGACGACGGAGTGCCGTCATCAGCCTGGCTCGGGGCCTGGTAGTCCTCACGGAGGGTGAGCTCGAACCAGGCGACCTGCCCTGGCTCCAAGAGCCTGCGGAGATCAGTGTTGCGAGTCCACTCATACCCAGGAGGCTCGAGGCTGATCTCCTCGTCGAGGATCCGGATGTTGGCCCGAGTGGCATTCACTTCGAGAGCCACTCCCTGGACCCAGGCCCCGTCTTCGAGCTTCAGGTCGTTCCAGTTCGACAGCTGCGGGTCTGCGAGCTGCTCCGGTTCCAGGCTCTCGATAGGGCCTCGCCAGCCGCGTCTCTGGTCGATGCGCACCAGGCCCCGCTTGAGGGCTCGCTCAGCAGTGACCTGTGCTCGTCGATCGAGCGTCGTGCGCACCTTGAGTCCGCGCTCGTAGAGGCCCTTCTCCCCATACGTGTCGTAGAGGTAGCGCCGCACGTCCTCGGAGAAGTAGGCGCCGCTGGAGGACGGTTTCGAGCGGGTTGCGACGACCAGGGGAGATTCGCTGGCTTGGGTGTGTCCCGGGGTGCCGATGACGCCCTCTTGGAGCATTCGATCGAGAACGACGTTGCGGCGGGTCCGAACGAGCTCGGGCCTTCTGATCGGGCTCCAGTCACCGGGGCGCTTGACGATGGCCACGAGGGTCGCGGTCTCTTGCAGGTCGAGCTCGCCGACGTCTTTGTCGAAGAAGTAGTTCGCGGCGGCCTGAAAGCCGTAGTTGCCGTGCCCCATGTACATGAGGTTGCAGTAGAGCGCGAGGATCTGCCGCTTGCTCAGGGTCTTCTCGAGCTCGACCGCATAAAACGCTTCCCTGATCTTGCGATCCCAGGTGTCTTGCGTGCGATCGAGAAAGTGGGTGCCGGCGAGCTGCATGGTCAGGGTCGAGGCACCGTAGGCCCTGCGACCCAGCATCCAGTTCTGGGCCAGCGAGCGAGCCACGCCGACGATGTCGACGCCTCCATGCTGATAGAAGCGGCTATCTTCTGACGCGAGGAGAGCTCGTTCGAGTAGCTCGGGGATCTCGTCCTCCGAGAGCATGATCCGGCTTTGGGTCGAGTAGGTGCGAAAGACGTCGCCCTGGTCGTCGTACAGCTCGGTGATCAGGCCGGGAGAGAACTCGGCGATACTCTCGACCTCGGGCACGTGAATGGTGGCGGCCACCGCGGCGCCAATGAGTGCGCCGAGGAGGACGACGACCAGAGGGGGAATCAGGTAGCGTTTGGCTCGACGTTGCCAGGTGCTTTGCGGGCGCCTCTTGGACGGTTCGGGCTGGTCGGCTGGCGCCGTTGGAGGCGTCTCGGGCGGCACTGATGAAACGGTGGTCGCGTCGCTGGCGTCTTTTCCAGAGTCGGCCAAAGCCGACGCCGCGAGAGAGGACTCCTCGGGAGCCGTTTCGTTGGGTCGTTCGAGAGGGTGGTCGTTTACGGACACGTCCTCATTATTATAGGTGCGCCGTCCGGGCCCCCATTCGAAATGTGTCGGAATCCGAGCGTTCTCAAGTGATGCCTGAAAGCAACCATCAGGACGTTCCTGCGTTTCCAGAGACAAGCCTCACGGCCGGCGGGTCTGAGCCGAGTCTGGGGCGCTCCGGGTGTCAGAGGCCTGCTTCGGTCGGGTGTGGCTGCCTGGCAGTGACCTTGGCACTGGGAATCGGCCTGCTGTTGTCTCGGGGCGAAGACTTCGTGAGGTGGTACGTGGAGAACTTGCGCACCACGATCGAAGCCAGACTGCCGGAGTCGTTGCCGGAGGAGGATCGTGCTCGATTGGATCGTGGTTTTGACGGACTTGCGGACACACTCATGAGCGACACGCTTTCGGTGAGCGAGTCGTGGCGAATCCAGCGAGTCATTCTGGAGACAGTACAGGTGGCCCAGGAGCGCACGCTGACCCTCGAAGAAGTGCGAGCCCTGGCCAGTGCGCTCGAAGATGCGAGCTCCGGTTCGGAGAGGCCTGAGCCGAACCGACCGACTCCGCAACGCGATATAGCGGCTGGCCCACAAGAGGGGGGCTGCTACGGCGGATCGACTGAGGACCGATCGTTCGACGTCATTCGGGCGTCATGGAGGGCTGCGTGAAGGGAGGAGAGTTCGAGATCGAGTCGATTTTCGAGCCCAAGGGCGATCAGCCGCAGGCGATCGAGGCCTTGGCGCAGGGGATCGAGGCGGGCGAGAGAGAGCAGATCCTGCTGGGAGTGACGGGGTCGGGCAAGACCTTCACGGTCGCCAAGGTGCTCGAGCAACTCAACAGACCAGCGCTCGTGTTGTCGCACAACAAGACGCTCGCAGCGCAGCTCTACCAGGAGTTTCGGAGGTTCTTCCCTCGCAATGCCGTCGAGTACTTCGTTTCCTACTACGACTACTACCAGCCTGAAGCGTACGTTCCGCAGAGTGATCTCTACATCGAGAAAGAGACCAGCATCAACGACGAGATCGAGCGCCTGCGGCTGCGGGCAACGACCTCGCTCTTCGAGCGGCGAGACGTTGTTGTCGTTGCATCGGTCTCGTGCATCTACGGCCTCGGCTCACCGGATGCCTTTTACGGGATGCTCGAGTTCTTCAAGGTCGGCGACGAGCGATCCCTGGATGGCGCGACCCGCGCCCTCGCCGACATGCAGTATCAGCGCACCCAGCTGGACCTGTTCCACGGCAGCTTTCGCGTACGTGGCGACACCCTCGAGATCCTGGCGGCGTACGACGACCGCGGTGTGCGCGTGGAGTTCTTCGGGGACGAGATCGAGAAGATCTCCCGATTCGACGTGCTGACCGGTGACGTCCTGGAGACGGTGGATCAGATTCCGATCTATCCCAACAGCCATTACGTGACACCCGAGGAGCGCATGAAGCGGGCGATCGAGACGATTTCGGAAGAGCTCGAAGAGCGACTCGGACAGCTCCATCGAGCCGGTGCGTTGCTCGAAGCCCAGCGACTCGAGCAGCGGACTCGTTTCGATCTCGAGATGCTGCGTGAGATCGGCACGTGCAACGGGATCGAGAACTACTCGAGGCATCTGTCGGGACGCCGCCCAGGTGAGGCGCCGCCGACCATGATCGACTATCTGCCGGACGACTTCATCCTCGTGGTCGACGAAAGTCATCAGACCCTGCCCCAGGTGCGAGGCATGTTCAACGGCGACCGCGCTCGCAAGGAGACACTCGTCGAGTACGGGTTCAGGCTTCCGAGTGCGCTCGACAATCGCCCGCTCACTTTCGACGAGTTCGAAGCCAAGACGACGCAGTCGCTCTACATCTCTGCGACACCAGGTCCTCTGGAGCTCGAACGAACCGCGGGGGTGTTCGTCGAGCAGGTCATTCGCCCGACCGGGCTACTCGATCCGCCGATCGACACGAGGCCCTCTCAGGGACAGATCGACGACCTCGTCGCAGAGATCGAAGAGACCACGAAGCGCGGTGAGCGCGTCCTGGTCACGACCCTCACGAAGCGAATGGCGGAAGAGCTGACCCAGTACCTCGGAGAGCTCGGCATCAAGGTCCGCTATCTGCACAGCGACATCGACACGCTGGAGCGCATACAGATCACGACCGCCCTCAGGCAGGGTGAGTTCGACGTCCTGGTCGGGATCAACCTGTTGCGGGAGGGGCTCGACCTCCCGGAGGTGTCCCTGGTATGCGTCATCGACGCCGACAAAGAAGGTTTTCTGCGCAGTGAGACCTCTCTGATTCAGACTGCCGGGCGCGCCGCTCGCAACGTCAATGGCAGGGTCATCTTCTATGCCGACAAGGTGACTGCGGCCATGCGGCTGGCCATTGACGAGACCCAGAGGCGCCGCCAGAAGCAGGACGAGTACAACCGCGAGCACGGGATCGAGCCCAAATCGATCCTCAAGGACGTCAACAGTCCGATGGTGCAGATGAGCAATCTGGACTATCTGCACAAGGAGTCGGCCTCAGCAGTGGTGGAGGACGAGTCGGTGCCGATTCAGAAGCGCATCGAGCGGACCGAGAAGCTGATGCGTGAAGCCGCGAAGCGACTGGAGTTCGAGGAGGCGGCCGAGTTTCGAGATCGGCTGAAGGAGCTTCGGGAGCTGCAGATCCTCAGCGAATGAGATCGGCTCTTCGCAACAAGCTCAAGGAGCTGCCGGATCTGCCGGGCATCTACCTCTTCCTCGACGAAGACGGTACGCCTCTTTACGTAGGCAAGGCGAAGTCGCTGCGCAAGCGAGTCGCCAACTACTCGAAGAAGGGTGACGACGTTCGGCTCGCCACCATGGTCGACGAAGCGTGTGACCTCGACTACGTGGTCACCGATTCGGAGGCCGGCGCGCTTCTCCTCGAGAACACCTACATCAAGCGCCACCAGCCGCGCTTCAACATTCGGCTCCGGGACGACAAGACCTACCCCTACCTAAAGCTGACGATGGCTGACGAGTATCCGCGCCTGGCGTTCACTCGTCGCATTCGCTCTGACGGAGCGGAGTACTTTGGCCCCTTTCTGCCGGGCGGACTGGCCCGACGAGCGATCAAGATCGCTCAGAAGCTGTTTCAGGTGCGCGTTTGCCGAATCGAGATCGACGGGACGCTCCCGCGCCCTTGCCTCTACCACGATATGAAGCGCTGCCTGGGCCCGTGCGTCGACGGCTTGACGACCAGGGCGGACTACTCGGAGGCGGTCGAACAGTGTCGACTGTTCCTGGCCGGCAAGACCGACGTGCTCCTCCGAGACCTGAAACAGAACATGGAAGCCGCGTCGGCCCGGTTGGACTACGAAGGTGCAGCTCGTGTGCGCGACGTCATCTTCGACATCGAATCTGTGTCGCGCCGCCAGCAGCTCTCGACCGGGCGTGGCGAGGATGTCGACATCTACGGGCTCTACGCTGCCAGCGGGCATGCCGCCGTGACGTCGCTGATCATGCGCAACGGCCAGGTTCTCGATCGCCGAGAGTTGTTCTTCGAAGGACTCGGTCCGGTCGCGCCGGCGCGACTCCTGTCGGAGCTGCTGCCACAGATCTACGATGTGACGACCTTCGTTCCGTCCGAGATCCATCTACCGCTTCCGATCGATGGTGAGGATGCTCTGGTCGAGTGGTTGTCTGAGAAGCGCGGTGGCCGCGTGTATCTCCGGATGCCTTCGCGCGGGCCGAAGGCCGAAAGAGTGTCGCTGGCCATGCAGAATGCCCGGCTGGCCTACCGACGGCGATTCAGACTCGACTCGGGTGTGCACCAGGGAGCACTCGCACTGCAGGAACACCTGGGTCTGGACGGACTCCCCGAGCGGATCGAGGGTTTCGACGTTTCCACCTTTCACGGTGCCGAGACGGTGGCGTCCCTGGTCGTGTGGCAGTCAGGTCGAATGAACAAACGCGACTATCGCAGCTTCAACATTCGCGGGCTCGAAGGGCCGGACGACTTCGCATCCATCAGGCAGGCCGTGCACCGGCGCTACAGGAGGGTTCTCGAAGAAGTGGGGGACATGCCGGACCTGATTCTCATCGACGGCGGCCGTGGGCAGCTCAACGCTGCGCTAGCTGCTCTGGCTGAACTGGGAGTCGAGGACACGCCCATCGTGGGTCTCGCGAAGCGCGAGGAAGAGATCTACTCGCCAGCCGTTCCGGAGCCTCGACGTCTGCCCCGTGCAGATGCCGGCCTGCGTCTGCTTCAGCAGGTGCGTGACGAAGCGCATCGTTTCGCAGTCTCTCGCCACCGTCGACGACGCGACCGAAAGACGTTGCGCTCGGGATTCGATGACCTGCGTGGGGTCGGCGAAAAGCGCCGAAAAGCTCTGGTGCGTCGATTCGGTAGCTACCGCGGAGTGAAGCAGGCAACGCTCGAGGAGCTCTGCAGCGTGCTCGGGCCGGCGTTGGGACAGCGCGTCTATGACCAACTTCATGCAGCGCCCGAGCCGGAGCCAGTTGCGGCATCCGCGAAGGGTGGGACGCAAGACCGCGTCCGGTCCTCGACCCGCGACGACTGAGGAGCAACGGCTGAGGAGTGACGGAGGTATGGCGATCGAGCAGCCCCTCAGGCCACGTCGATGCGCCCCGCGATCGTTGGTGGCTTCAGCGGGCGCGAGCGGATAACATCAGTTGTTGGTTGGACTTGAGACCGATGCGGTAACCGGCGGTTTGGTGGAAAGGAACGTGTGAGCGCATCGTGACGGAGATTCGTGGCCATCTCGGGGCTCGCCCGATCATCGAGGTGATCAGGCAGATTCATCTCGGACGTCTCTCGGGACAGCTCGAGATCCGTCAGGGCGAGAGCACGCGCCGTTTTGTGTTCTCGGACGGCGAGCTGTTCCTACCCAGCACGCATGCGCTGGCCCAGCGTCTGGACGAGTTGCTCTCACCAAAAGGCGACGACGAAGACACGGGGCCGATTTCTCTCCACCGGACGAGTTCGGAATCCGAAGAGCTCAGAACGATCGTCGGTCGCATCGTTGACGTGCTCCGTGACTGGACGACAGGGGACTACGAGTTCACTCCTGGCGACATGTCGATCTCTGACGGCATGATCGGTCCGCTACCCACGTCCTACCTCATCATGGAGGGTAGTGTGCGGGGCCTCAGCGAGGCCGAGCTGCTCGAGCGCCTCGGTGGCGAGTCCGGTCTGATCGTGGCCACCCGAGCGCAGCGCACGACCGGTGAGATTGGCGGCATCGAGCCGGGAGAGATGTTCCTGCTGTCACGCGCCGAGCAGCCCGTCGCGGTCAGTGAGCTCCTGCGTCAGGTGCCGGGCGAGCGTCTCGAAGTGCTCAGGATGTTGTGTCGCCTGCAGGGCGTCGACCTGGTCTTGGGACTGGACCCGCAGAAGGCCGAGGCGAAAGAAGAAAGCGCTCCGCCGATGGAACCGCTCGTCGAGAGATTTCTCGTCACGATCGGCGATCGGCTCGACAAACACCCGGTCCTGCTACCGATCGACGAGCACGCACAGCGAATGCGGGACCTGTTCTCCAATTTGGGTAGCGTGAACCACTACGAGCTGCTTGGTGTCAGTCTCCACGCAGACGACGGCCAGGTGTACGACGCGTACGACGATCTCGCGCGGACTGCCCATCCGGAACACGCCGAGAGGCTCGGTATGGAGGGACGCGAAGCGGTCTTCAGGCTGGTGTTCGAGCGCGCCACCATGGCCTACATCACTCTGAGCGATCCCGAACGCCGCGCCGAGTACAACAAACAGGCAGGCATCGACGGCAGCGACCTGGGGCACGACGAAGATCGCTTCGTCGAGCGCAAGAAACTCGCCCGCGAGCACTTCCGGCGAGCAACCGAGCTCGTGGCCAACGAGGACTATCACTTTGCCCTCGAGCTGGTCCGTCTTGCCATTCGGAACGATCCTCAGGCGGAGTACTACGCGCTCCTCGGAGAGATCCAGAGCCACAACCCGCAGTGGTCCGAGCAGGCTACGGAGAGCTATCGACAGGCTCTGCGGCGCGATCCGGAGAACGCTCACTATCGTGTCGCACTCGGTCGGCTGATGGAGAAGACTGGGCAGCCCAATCGGGCGCGGATTCACTATCGTGCCGCTCTTCAGAACGAGCCTGCAGACGGCGAGGCTCACGAGGCGCTCGAGAGGCTTTCAGGACGATCAGGCACGTCGGCGAGCGGCGAAGACTCCGGCAAGGGTCTGCTCAGCCGAATTCGCGACATGTTCCAGTCGTAGTCTGGCGGCTTGTTGCTCGGTGCGGCGGCCCCGTCGACCGAGCTTCGATCTGCGAGTCTCGAAGTCCCTGCGATAGGCTGACCGGCGGACGGAGAGTCGGACGTGGTCGCGGCGACGGCAGCAAGACTGCTCGTCGGCGAGGAAAGTCCGAGCTCCCACGGGCGACATGCTCGCTAACGGCGAGGCGCGGCGACGCGATGGAAAGTGCAGCAGAGAGGAGACCGCCACCGGGTCGGAAACGTCCCGGAGGTAAGGGTGAAAGGGTGCGGTAAGAGCGCACCGCTCGTCCGGTGACGGCCGAGGCTTGGTAAACCCCATGTGGAGCAAGACCAAATAGGAGGGCCATCATGCGAGCTGCCCGTCTCGCTGGCGGAAACGCCGAGGTCCTCGGGTAGGTTGCTCGAGGCCGGAGGCAACTTCGGTCCTAGAGGAATGACCGCGCCTCCGGATGACGGAGGAACAGAACTCGGCTTATGAGACTCTCCGTCCCCTCTTTCTCTCTTCAGCGCGCCTTTTCCCAGATGGCGTCGGACCAGTCTGCCTCTCACGTCCCCGGCCCCGGAACGGGGGCGAGTCGGTCGGTTCTCGTCTTGGAGCTCTTCATGGAGCCGTCTCTGCGGACTGGCGAGCCGGGACAGTGCGAGCTCGGGGGCACTCGATCATGAGCTTTCTAGCAGTAGCACCGCCGGCCTGTCGGCCAGGTGATCGGGTGGGAATTGCGGCGTTGAGTGGCCCGGTCGACGCGGAGGCGCTCAGACGAGGAAGCGAGGCTCTGCGCGCTCTGGGTTTCGAGCCCGTTCTGTCGTCCAACTGCGCAGAGCAGGCTGGCCTGTTTGCCGGAGAGGACGAGCGAAGGCTGAATGCCTTTCATGAACTGGCAGCGGACCCGGACGTCGCAGCGATCGTCTTCGCCAGAGGAGGACACGGGGTACTGCGTCTCCTGCCGAGGTTCGACTGGGGACTCCTCGCGAAGCGTCCGCGGCCCTACGTTGGGTACTCCGACGTGACGCCGTTCCTGATCGAGGTCGTGAGGCGGCTGGGAATCTGGAGCTTCCACGGTCCGATGGTTGCAGTCGACCTCGCTCGCGGCCTCGATCAATCGGAGCAGGCCTCGCTGGTAGCTGCGCTCTCGGGACGACCGGTACTACCGGATGGGCTCGACCAGGTGTATCGCTCGCGCGCTGACGGTGCTCTCGAGGGAATCCTGCTCGGAGGATGTCTGAGTCTGATCTGTGGCACGCTGGGGACGCCGTTCGAGACGTCTTTTCGGGATTGTCTCGTGTTCCTCGAGGACGTTGGGGAGCCTCTCTATCGACGGGACCGTTTG
>JANQPS010000074.1 GCA_028285365.1 Thermoanaerobaculia bacterium
CTACACCACCGGACTCACGACCATCACCGTACTCGATCCCGGAGAGTCCGTCGACTCCGAGCGAGTCAAGGCCGAGTGTGGCGCCATGGCGATGGCGGGGGTCCACTACGCGTTCGACCAGCACCGAAACTTCGGCAAAGAACCGCCCAGGTTCCTGTCGGGAATCTGGGAGGAGTACACCGAGATGCTCGCCGAGGTCCCAGACGATGTCGTTCATCAGCGTATTCACGCTGGCCACAACTGCTGGGTGCTCGAGGAAGAAGAGCGGTTCCTGACTCCCGAGGTGCTCCAGGCCAGCTGCCTGATCGGCACCCGCGAGCAGCTGATCGCGCAGCTCAGGGCGGTCGCGGACGCTGGTCTCGATCAGGTGATGATCCTGCCGAGCTGGGAAAGTCGCTACGACGTGCTGGAGAGAGTGGCTGCTGAGCTGATTGGTGAGGTGTAGGGGGGCGCGATCGGCGGATGTTCTTGGAGGAGGTCGCGCCTCTTCCTGCTCAACTCAGGATGTCCGAAGGCCGGGAGAGAGGGTCGGCCGCAGCGCTGAGTTCACGCGGCCGAAGGGAAGGCATGCCCTGAGCGCCCTGATGGGACGTCGGTCACCCAGGACAGAGTACGAGCATGTAGCCGTCGTGGCGGACACTGTAAGGCTGGCGGACGGTCCGGTGAGTTCGTTCCGGCGGCCGACCGTACCGCGATCCCCAGCGACGGTAGTGCCGCGGCTATTCGAAACGTCACGCTCGAGGTCCCTTCCCTACGGCCGTTCGAACGTTAGCGCTGCGATTTAGCAGCTCACCCGGCCTCCAGTCGGGATGACAGCGGCAAGGAGACGACCTGGCCCTGAAGCAAGTTGCTGGATTGTCGCGGAGGACTCTCGAGACTCGACCCGATGGAAGCCTCGCCGGAGTTTGCCAAGGGCAAACTCCCAAGCAACCCGCAGGGTTGCCAAACTGGCTGTCATCAAACGACCTCGTTGGGAGTGGCCCCGGAGTTTGCCAAAGGCAAACTCTCAAGCAACCCGGTAGGGTTGCCAGCTCCAGGAGCTTGGCAAAGGCAAACTCCCAAGCAACCCGGTAGGGTTGCCAGTTCCAGGAGTTTGCCAAGGGCAAACTCCCAAGCAACCCGCAGGGTTGCCGTTGCCGTTGGCCTATTCCAACTCGAAGCTCTGGTGTCCGCGTCGCTCCTGGCCGAATTCGTCGATCGATCGGACGCTGAGAATGTGGACGCCGGGGGCAAGGTCACCTGGCAGCGAGAGCTCCCAGATGTGGGACGAGAGCGCCGGCGATCCGATGGCGCTCGCGGTCTCGCGGTAGTGGTCGTAGATCCGTTCTACTGTCGGGTCCGTGCGATAGACGTGTTTCATCTCGATCTCCGGACCGTTGTCGATCGAGACGAACACCTGGTCGCGCTCGCCGCCGTCGAAGAGGTTCACGACGATCTTGGTGTCGCGCTGGAGCACACCTCGATGAATCGATGAGGCAGCTGAGCCTTCGGCGGTTGTCGAGCTATTCCGGGGAGTAGGGAGCGGATCGAGCGTGATTCGGAGACGGGTCGTGGCGTCGGGTCCTGTCGGAAACGGAACGAACTCGGGTACGACGCCGGTCCCTTCGAAGTGGAGGATGTAGAAGCCGTTGGGGTTGCCGTCCTGCATCAAGGCGTCGCTGACGCCGCGGGTGTCGCGAGGCCCGCGGTTCCAGCCGTTACCCCGTGCCTCAGCGAGAGTGTGGGCGATCCAGGGTTGACCGTGCCAGCCGTGGGTGTGGTCGATGCGTTGCTTCCAGCTGTTGCTGGTGTCGTGCCCGGCGATCGCATAGACGAAGCGGAACGGTCTCAGGAGCTCGATCAGACGATCGAGATTCACCGTGTTGAGCGAGTCACTGCCTCGTCGTCCGTCGCCGCCCGGTGCATCCGTCAAGAGAGGAATGTGCGTCGCGATGACGATCAACCGATCGCGGTCGACGTAGCGGAGATCGCGCTCGAGCCAGTAGAGCTGGTCGTCGCTGATGTAACCGCGGTAGCGACCGTTGTCGAATGACTCGTTGCCTTTGTTTCCGGCGTACTCGACGTTGTTGAGCGCTACGAAGTGCACCTGGCCGACGTCGAAGGAGTAGTACACCGGCCCGAAGTAGCGCTTGTAGGTGTCGTTGGCGTGGTGCGCGTCGGGTGACTCGAAGTTGATGTCGTGGTTGCCTGGCAGGTACCAGTTGGCAGTTCCGATGTGTCCCATCATCTCGATGTGACGTGGATAGAGGTCGAGGTTGTCGTTGACGACATCGCCGACGGTGATCGAGAAGGCGGCGTTGTAGGGATTGCCCAACAGAGCGCCAAGGAGCTCTTCGCGCAGCATGTCCTGAGCGAGCTCGCTCCCGGCTTGGGTGTCGGCAAAGGCGTGGGCGTCGAAGACAGGGCCGGGTGCTTTCGACTCCAGCAGCGGGAAGTCGATGCGCTCTGGGAGACGACCGGTCGGCTCGATGACTGGCCACCGCCACTCGATGGATTCTGGATCTTGCTCCTGGCCGGAGACCTCGCGGGCGCTGCCCTCCGGGTAGTGAAGGACGTAGAAGAGCGGCTGGTTGTGCGCGTTGACGGGAACAGACCAGCCGCTCGGCTGGGTGATGAAGAGGATCTGGCGCGGCGCCAACTCGATCGAGTAGCGCCCTTCGGCGTCACTCTGGACGACTTGGCAACCGTTGCTCACGCTGACTCCCGTGATCCCCTTCTCTCCTCGATCCAGGGCGCCGTTGTGGTTGGCATCCTGAAAGACCGTGCCTCTCGCAATGTCTCTCGCGCCTGACGACTGCTGGCTGTCTCCACACACTTTCGCGTTCGAGCCTGGTGGAACGAGCAGTGGTAGGAGGCTTGCGAGGACGAGAGCGGAGGCGCGTCCGCCGACGGGTCGCGCGCCCCGACGTATCAGGCTGTGAGTCATTCTCCTGGCCTACTCCGGATTGCTGGGTGGATCAGAACAATGTGCCCATCGTTGCACGTCCGACTGAAGACTCAGTGAAGCTGTGGTTCAAGGCTAGCCGACATCAGATGGACTCCACCTGTAGCATTCGGTTCGTGTCGAGAATCTTCATCAAGTGGCTGGTTTTGCTATCGACCCTGCTGGTGCCGCTGGCAGCGACGACCCTCGCGTGTTCACGGGAGGCCGATCCGTCGTCGAGCACCGCGACCAGGGCGGCTGGTGGGTGCGTCCTGGCGTCGGAGGACGCTGACTGGGTGCAGTCAGCTCTGGATGGCTGGAACACCATTTCCAACGACGTGCTCGAGCTGGAGTCGCGACCACTTCCCTGGATCGTGCTGTTCGACCGAAGCTGCGCCTATCACCTCGCGCCTGAGGATCAGCGCTTGCCACCTGGCGCCGAGCAGCTGTCAGCCGGGCTGTCGTTTGGTGGACAGGAAGTGCCGGTCTTCTCGGTAGAGCACGAAGGTGGCGTCCTTCTACCTGACGGCATGCAGATCCCACCGACCCTGGCGGCTTCGGCTTCGGTGTACGACGACAAGACGAAGCCGTTTTTTGTCCTGGCGATGCTCTCTGTGTGGCGCGGGCAGCCAGAGGTGCAGGGCATAGCCGACGTGGCCGCCTTCTTCAGGGGCGTGATGGCCCACGAGATGGTGCACACCCGGCAGCTCATTCCGATCGTCGAGCGCATCGACGAGCTCAAGGAGCAGTACGACCTCCCGAGACGACTGGACGACGATGTGATCCAGACGCGATTCATGGATCGTCCTGGCTACGTCGAAGACTACCGGCGGGAACGAGAGTTGTTTCAACGGTCGATCGAATCCGGGGACCTGCAGGAGAAGGCTCGACTGTTGAGCGAAGCTCTCAGCAGTATGCGAGAGCGACGTGCTCGGTACTTCACGGGGCCCGACGAGGTCTACGCCGAGATCGAGCAACTGTTCCTCGCCATGGAGGGCGCAGCAGTGTGGGCCCACATGCGTCTGGCCGAGGCGCTTCCCGAGACCGTTCATTTCGAGTCCGACGGCAACAGCTCCTGGTCTCAGGACCAGGGCCTCGCCCTCTATCGCCTGATCGACGAACTGGTTCCGGACTGGCAGGAGCGCAGCTTCGGGCGCGTTCCCGAAGCCCCGATCGATCTACTGGAGCAGGCGCTGGCAGCTCTCGGTGAGCAGGAGATCCCAGACAAGCCGGTGGGCCAGATCAGTCCCTAGGAGCCAGATCCCTGGTGTGATCCCTGGGAACGGTGGTGGACCTGGTCGCCGTCGGTCGCAGGGATCGATAGAGAAACGCCCGCTCCCGGCCTATGGTCAGGATGACCATGCTTGGGAGGCCTCCGGGAGATTGCCGACGGTCCACTCCCGAGCAACGCGAAGCGCTGCCGCGACCCGTCAGGATTGCGTGCCTCTAAGGAGCCAGCTCCTCGCGGTCGAGTCCGAGCTTTTCGGCCGCGGTGAGAATCTGCTCCCAGCTCTCGAGATCGACTGGGACGATCTCCTCGCGGGCGCTGCGCGAGATCCGTTCTGGATCTCCTGGCACGAGAACCGGCTCATCGTCGTGGACGGGCGGTGAGCCTTTGAAGTACTCGACGACGGCTTCGAGCTCGGCGCCGAAGGCACCTGCGTCGATCAGTCGCGATGGATCGAAGATCACGGTGAGCATGTTGTTGATGATCGAGCCTTTACGCTCGTTGCCAGGCTGAACCGTATTGCCGCCGGACAGGAGGCCGCCGAACAACTCTCCGAAGAGGGCCAGTCCGTAACCTTTGTGCTCGCCAAATGGGCGCAGTGCGCCGGGTGGCTGCTTGAACATGACTCCGGGGTCGTTGGTGGGATGGCCTTGATCGTCGATCAGGGAGCCCTCTGGGACGTCGACCCCTTTGTTGTGGGCCACTCTTGCCTTGCCGAAGGCGATCCGACTCGTGGCCATGTCGAGCAGTACGGGCGGCTGATTTGTGGTCCCCGGCATCGCGAGGCAGATCGGATTGGTCGAGAACCGGGCGTCGGAGCCTCGATAAGGCGCGACGAACGGTGGGTGATCGACGACATTGACGAAGTGCATCGAGCAGAGTCCCGCCGCGATCGCCTGTTCGCCGTAGGTGCCGATGCGCCCCAGGTGATGAGAGTTGCGGAGTGTCATCAGCACGACGCCGTTCTCTTGGCATCGCCCGATCGCTTGCTCCATCGCCTGCCGACCGACGGACTGCCCGTAGCCGCGTTGGCCGTCGAGCATCATGATCCCGCCCTGGTCACTCGTTACGGTGGGCGACTGGTTCGGGATGAGCAGCTTGGCCTCGAGAGCATGAACGTAGGTCGGAAGCATGCCGACTCCGTGGCTGTCGTGTCCGCTGAGGTTCGCCTGGACGAGATGGTCTGCGACCACCAGGGCTTCTCGGTCGGAGCTTCCGCCAGCGGCGACGATCTTCCGGGTGATTTCCAGGAGGCGGTGGCTGGGGACGTTGACGGCTTCGTTGTCGATCATGGTGACCTCGGCGGAGCACGCGATCAGATTGCGGAGACTCGACCCGTGCTTTTGGAATGGACTGGGAACCGAGAGTCTAGCGACGGTCGAGGTGAGAACAACCGCAAGCTTGCGGCTTGGAGATAGGGTTCGCACTCACCAGATCCGCTCCATTCCAACCATTTCAAGAGACGTTTGCGAGGAGGTTGTCATGCCGCCAGTACCACGAGGTGGAACGGTAGCCGTTACCGGCAGTGCAGGATTCATCGGTGGCTGGGTGGTCAGGCTGTTGCTCGACAAGGGCTACCGCGTGCGCGCCTGTGTTCGCGACGCGGACGACGACGAGAAGACGTCGTTTCTCAAAGCCATGCCTGGTTACGCCAGCGGCCGTTTGACGCTGCACTCGGCTGATCTGGACCAGTCGGGCTGCTTCGACGAGATCTTCGCCGGCTGCCACGGCGTGTGTCACCTCTCGCACGTCAGCGACTACGAGGATCAGGACTACGTCCAAAAGACTTGTGATCACATCATCGAGAGCGTCAACGCATCGGACAGCGTGACTCGAGTCGTCGTCACGTCGAGCATCGCGGCCGTGATCATGGAGGCCGACATCAGAGAGTTCGTCAAGCGGCCGGTGCTCTATGAAGACCGATATCCGGATGAGCTCAACCCGAAACGAACTCCGGAGCGCGGTCACGGCTACTCGATGGGCAAATTGATTGCCCAGCGGGCGTTCTCTGACGCTGCCGAAGAGAGCGGCTTCTGGGACGCGATCACCTGCTGCCCAGGAGACAACGTGGGGCCCATCTTGTCTCGCCACCAGAAGAACAAGGGTCCATGGCAGCACAACATCGAGAAGATGTTGCTCGGCGAGTACCAGCAGACCGATGCCTATCGTCCCTGGATGACTGTCGACGTGCGCGACGACGCCGAGTGCCACATCCGGCTGCTGGAGAGCGTGCGCGTTCACAACGGCGAGCGCTACATTGCCTGGTCGACCGATGCGATCAACGTCGAGGACGTGTGCGCCA